>NZ_JBSHKH010000134.1:0-22421 GCF_053643595.1 Streptomyces sp. NPDC055506
GTGAAGATCCCGGTGGGCCGCCGGTCGGCCGGGGCGCCGTCGAGGAGACGGACGGTGCCCTCGTACCCGCCGGAGATCTCGCCCCCGGTCCTCACGACCCATTCCCTTGGCACGGTGATGCCCTCGGCGCGCAGGGCGTCGCGGAAGCCGCGCAGCCGCTCCGCCGAGGCGATGTCGTCCTGCCCGCCGACGAGCGCGACCCGCCGGTGCCCCTGCTCCAGGAGCAGCCGGGCCGCCGTCCGGCCGCCCGCGCGCTCGGCGGGGATGACGGCGGGCAGCGAGTCGTCCTCGGGCAGGCAGTTGGCCAGTACGGAGTGGGTGCGGTGCAGTCCCTCGGGGACGCGGACGCGGCGCAGGGACATGGCCGCGTAGATGATGCCGTCGACGCGCCGGTCGAGGAGCTCGGCGACCGCCGCGTCCTCCTTGGCCGGGTCGCCGCCGGAGTCGACGGTGAGGACCAGGTGCTCCCCGGCCCAGGCGGTGTCCATGGCGCCGCGCAGCAGCCGTCCGGCGAAGGGCGAAGAGGCGATCTCGTCGGTGACCAGGCCGATCACGGCGGTACGGCTGCGGCGCAGGCCGCGGGCGACGGGGTCGGGCCGGTAGCCGAGCTGGGTCGCGGCCTGCCGGATGCGTTCCTGGGTGGCGGGCGAGAGGTTGCCGTCGGCCCGGCCGTTGAACACGAAGGACACCGCCGTGTGCGACACGCCGGCGAGCCGGGCCACGTCCCGCGAGGTGGGACGCCCCGATCCCGTCACCGGCTTCCTCTCGGCGCTGTCCATGCCGTCCGCCGTCCCCATCCCCCACCTGTCCGGTTGATCATCGCCCACCCTATCCGTGACGCTTGAGGGACGACACAGTCAACGGGAAGGTCCGGCAGTGATCAGCATCCCGACACACACACTCAACGACGGTACGACGCTCCCCGCCCTGGGCCTCGGCACCTGGCCGCTGGGCGACGACGAGGCCCAGCAGGCGGTGCTCTCGGCCCTGGAGGCGGGCTACCGCCTGATCGACACGGCGGCGAACTACCGCAACGAGACCGGGGTGGGCCGTGGTGTGGCCTCCGGCGTGGCGCCGCGCGAGGAGATCGTCGTGACGACGAAGCTCCCGGGCCGGCACCACGGCTACGAGGAGACCCTCGCCTCGTTCGAGGAGTCCCGGGCCCGCCTCGGCCTGGAGTACGTCGATCTGTACCTGATCCACTGGCCGCTGCCGCGCGTGGACCGCTACGTCGACTCCTGGAAGGCCATGATCAAGCTGCGCGAGGAGGGACTCGTCCGCTCGATCGGCGTCTCCAACTTCACGGCCGCGCACATCGAGCGGCTGGAGAAGGAGACCGGCGTCCTGCCCTCCGTGAACCAGATCGAGCTGCACCCCTTCCTGCCGCAGGAGGAGCTGCGCGCCTTCCACGCGGGCAAGGGCATCGTCACCGAGAGCTGGAGTCCGCTGGGCCGGGGCACGCCCCTGCTGCGGGACCCGGCCGTGGCGCGGATCGCCGAGGCGCACGGGGTGTCGGCCGGGCAGGTGGTCCTGCGCTGGCACACGCAGCTGGGCGCGGTGCCCATCCCGAAGTCGGCGAACCCCGAGCGGCAGCGCGCGAACCTCGACGTCTTCGGCTTCGAGCTGAGCGAGGAGGAGCTGCGGGCCATCGGCGACCGGCCGCATCGGCGGGTCGGCGGGGACCCCGAGGTGCACGAGGAGTTCTGACGGGTACCCGGGGCCCCCAGGCAGGAGGGAGCGGCTCGTGGCTGAGCGGGACCGGCTGCGGGACTACCGCGGCAAGCGCGACTTCGGCCGGACCGGCGAGCCCCGGGGGCGCGGAGCGGCCTCCGGGGACCGGCCCCGGTTCGTGGTGCAGATCCATGACGCGCGCACGATGCACTTCGACTTCCGGTTGCAGGTGGACGATGTGCTGAAGTCCTGGTCGATCCCCAAGGGCCCGTCGGCGGACCCGAAGGACAAGCGGCTGGCCGTGCCCACGGAGGACCATCCGCTGGAGTACGAGGAGTTCGAGGGCGTGATCCCGCGCGGCGAGTACGGCGGCGGCACCGTGATCGTCTGGGACCACGGCACCTACGAGCCGCTGAGCCACGACCGCGGGGGCCGGCCCGTGGACTTCGCGGAGTCGCTGGAGCGCGGGCACGCCACGTTCCGGCTGAGCGGGTCGAAGCTGCACGGCGAATACGCCCTCACCCGGTTCCGCGACGGGTCGGACGGGGGCGAGGAGGCCTGGCTGCTCGTGAAGCGGGCCGGCGGCGCGCGTACGCACGGGGCACCCGATCCGCGCCGGGCGCGTTCGG
Organism: Streptomyces sp. NPDC055506; assembly: GCF_053643595.1. Lineage (NCBI taxonomy): Bacteria > Bacillati > Actinomycetota > Actinomycetes > Kitasatosporales > Streptomycetaceae > Streptomyces > Streptomyces sp. NPDC055506. The sequence continues at coordinate 2,301 of NZ_JBSHKH010000134.1, forward strand.
CCAGGTCCGGCCGCACCCTGGCGCAGGTCGCCTCGGACGCCGCCGGGGAATGACGTCCCCCAAGGTGGTCAGAACAGCGGGGTGAGCGGCTGCTCGCACCAGATGGTCTTGCCCCTGGTGGTCTGCCGGCTGCCCCAGCGCTGGGTGAGCTGGGCGACCAGCAGCAGTCCGCGCCCGCCCTCGTCGTCCTGGTGGGCCCGCCGCAGGTGCGGCGAGGTCGAACTGCCGTCGGACACCTCGCAGATGAGGGTCTGGTCACGGATCAGGCGCAGCTGGATGGGCGGGGCGCCGTACCGGATGGCGTTGGTGACCAGTTCGCTGACGACCAGTTCGGTGACGAACGCCGTCTCGTCCAGCCCCCACGCGGTGAGCTGGTCGGTGGCTGCCTGCCGGGTGACGGCCACCTCCGCCGGGTCCGGGGCAACGTCCCAGGTGGCGACCCGGTCCGCGCCCAGCGCCCGGGTGCGGGCCAGCAGCAGCGCCACGTCGTCGCTGGGCTCCTCGGGCAGTACGGCCTTCAGCACGGTGTCGCAGAGGGCGTCGAGCGAGTCGGCGGGCACGGTCAGGGCGCGGCACAGCTCGTCGGTGGCGTGGTCGACGTCGCGGTCGCGGTCCTCGATGAGTCCGTCGGTGTAGAGGGCGACGACGGAGCCTTCGGGCAGTTGGAGCTCCGTCGCCTCGAACGGCAGCCCTCCGACGCCCAGCGGGGGCCCCGCGCTCATGGGGATCAGCCGGGCGGATCCGTCGGGCAGCACCAGGGCGGGGGCGGGGTGCCCGGCGGCTGCCAGGTTCAGCCGGCGGGTGACGGGGTCGTACACGGCGTAGAGGCAGGTGGCGCCGAGTTCCGCGACCTCGTCGCCCTCGTCGTCCGACGCGAGATGGGTGACCAGGTCGTCCAGGTGGGTGAGGAGTTCGTCGGGCGGCAGGTCCACGTCGGCGAGGGTGCGTACGGCCGTGACCAGTCGGCCCATGGTCGCCGTGGAGGGGATGCCGTGGCCGACGACGTCCCCCACGACCAGCGCGACCCGGCTGCCGGAGAGGGGGATGACGTCGAACCAGTCGCCGCCGATGCCGGCCGCCGAGCCGGAGGGCAGATAGCGGTGCGCCACCTGGACGGCGGCCTGGCCGGGCAGCCCTCTGGGCAGCAGGCTGTGCTGGAGGGCCAGCGCGGTGGTGCGCTCCCGGGCGAAGCGGCGGGCGTTGTCGACGCAGACCGCGGCCCGGCTGGCGAGTTCCTCGGCGAATACGGCGTCGTCGGCGGCGTAGTCGTCCGGCTGCTTGATGCGGACGGCCACGGCGACACCGAGGGTGGTGCCGCGGGCCCGCAGGGGTACCGCCATCATCGAATGGACGCCCTTTCGGTAGGGGCGTCCTTGCGGGGCGCGTGTGTTGCGCTCGGCGACCCATCGCATGAAGGACGGCTCCCCCGCCTGGCTGAGGATCGCGCGGCCCTCCCGCATCGACCGGGCGATGGGCGAGAAGCCTGGGTAGACGTCCACTTCTCCGAGGCGGACGGCGGCCTCCGGGGTGCCTTCGGTGTGGGAGCCGTGCGCCACGCGGCGCAGCGCGATCTCCTCGGTGGGCACGGTCGGCGACTCCTCCGCGCCGAGGACCCAGTCGAACAGGTCCACGCTGGCGAAGTCGGCGAACCGGGGCACCATGACCTCGATGAGTTCCTCGGCCGTGCGCACCACGTCCAGGGTGGTGCCGATGGTGGCCGCCGCCTCGTTCAGCAGGGCCAGCCGCTGCCGGGCCCAGTACTGCTCGGTGCTGTCGAAGGCGGCGAGGGCGGTGCCCAGGACCTCACCGGAGTCGTCCCGGACGGGCCACATCTCGATGCTCCAGGCGTGCTCCCGGTTCAGGGACGGTGCGCCGGTGAAGCTCTCGTAGCGCACCGGCCTGCCCGTGTCTGAGACGTGTCGCAGATGCCAGTTGAAGCCCTTGCTGTGCGCGGCCTCCTCGACGGTCTCCGGGAAGTGCCGCCCCAGCAGGGTTTCCTCGGGCACGCCCATGACATGGCAGGCCGCGTCGTTGAGCCGCAGATAGCGCTGGCTGGTGTCGAACACGGACATCGACATGGAGGCCTGCTGGAAGGCCTGCCCGGCCAGGGACGTCTCGGCGCTGCCGGGGGGTTCGGCGGTGACGACGAATCCGCCCGCCTCGCCGTCCGGGCCCGTCACGGCGCACCCTCTGACGCGGAGCCCGACCAGATAGCCGTCGCGGTGGCGCACCATGACGGTGCCGGACAGCGCGGACACCGCCTCGGGCGGCACGTCCTCGGCGAGCAGTTCCCGCACGGCCCGGCCCACGGTTTCCTCGGCCGGATAGCCGGTCAGCCGCCGGGCACCCTCGCTCCACCCCGTCACAATGCCGCGCGCGTCGATGATCGCAGCAGCGGAGGCGTCCTCCATTCGTCCAGGATCATCCCTTTGCCGCCCGCTATCAACCGCGGCACAGCATTCGTGACGGTGTCAGCTCCGGTGAGCGCGCAGGGCGGCGAGCGCCCGGTCGGCGTGGGCGTTCATGCGCAGCTCGCTGCGGACGACGTCGAGGACGGTGTGGTCCTGGGCGATGACGAACGTGGTCCGTTTGGTGGGTGCCAGGGAGAAGCCGCGCTTCACGCCGAACCGCTCGCGGACCGTGCCGTCGGCGTCGGACAGCAGGGGCATGCCGAGGGAGTGCTGTCCGGCGAACTCCTGCTGGCGCTCGACGGGGTCTCCGCTGATGCCGACGGGGCGGGCGCCGGCGGCGGCGAACTCGGCGGCCAGGTCGCGGAAGTGACAGGCCTGGGCGGTGCAGCCGGGCGTCAGGGCGGCCGGGTAGAAGAAGAGCACGACCGGCCCCTCGGCGAGCAGCCCGGACAGGGTGCGCACAGTGCCGGCCTCGTCGGGCAGCTCGAAGTCCTCGACCTTGTCCCCGGTCTCCACGCGCGCGCTCACGACCGGCCCTCCGCGTTGCGTGCGACGCCTCGGGCCCAGAGCACGAGGGGCACCTGCAGCGGCAGGCGCCCGAAGGCGGCGGCCTTCTGCGGCGTGGGGCGGTGGCGCCAGTCGGCGGCCATCTTCACATTGGCGGGGAACACCCCGACGAAGAAGGCCGCCGTGGCCAGCGCGGCCGCCTTGCGGGTGCGCGGCGCCGCCAGGCCCGCGGCCAGCGCCAGCTCGGCGGCGCCGCTGGCGTAGGTCCAGGTCCTGGGCGTGCCCGGCAGGCCGCGGGGAATGGTCGCGTCGAACGAGCGTGGGGCGGCGAAGTGGGCGACCCCCGCGGCGGCCAGCAGGCCGGCGAGCAGCAGGGGCGAGCGTTCGGACCGGGACACGGTTCCTCCTCTGATGGCCTGCCGCGCGATATTACCGGGCGGTAAAGGGGCGGGCGGACCGGGGGGTTCACCTGGTCAGGCGCGGCGGTTGTGCGCGCCCGGGGTGTAGCCGAACGAGCGGCGGAAGACGTCGATGAACGCGCTGGCGGAGGACCAGCCGCAGCGGTGGGCGACGGTCGTGACGGGCAGGCCGTCGGCCAGCATCCGCAGTGCGTGGTAGAGCCGCGACTGCGTGCGCCACTGCGGGAACGTCATGCCGAACTCGGCGCGGAAGAGCCGGCTGAGGGTGCGCTCCCCCACCCCGGTCGCGGCGCCGAGGGCGGCCAGGGTGCGCGGGTCGGCGGGGTCGGCGTGCACGAGCGCGCAGACGGCGGCCAGCCGGGGATCGGCGGGCGTGGGCAGGCGCAGCGGCTGCTGCGGCGAGAGGCGGAGCTGATCGCGCAGGACGTCGCGCAGCCGGCGGCGCTCGGGGCTGTCGTCGCCGGGGTCGCGGGTGTAGGCGAGGATCAGCTCGCGCAGCAGCGGGCTGACGGCGAGGACGGCGGGGTGGTCCAGGCCGAGGGGGTTGTCGTCGGTGGGCAGGCCGACCAGGTGCAGGTCGAGGCGGCCGTGGGCGCGGTGGGCGTGCACGGTGCCGGCGGGCACCCAGATGGCACGGGTGCCGGGCGCGAACCAGGTGCCGGCGTCGGTGGTGACGGCGACTACGCCGGATCCCGCGTAGACGATCTGGTGGTCGTCGTGCCGGTGCGCGTCGATGCGGTCGCCGGCGGTCAGCCGCTGGGCTCGGGTCGGCGCCTCGGGGGTGTGGCGGATGTTCGGCACAGTCCGGCAGATTATCGGAAGCGGGCCATGGGTGTCGCCGACGACGATCGCCGGGTGACCGCTTCGAGACGCGACCGACCCGTCCTGTTGATGTCCCTGGGGCACGCCTGCGTGGACGTGTATCAGGGAGCCGTGGCCGCTCTGGTGCCGTATTTCGTCGCCGAGCGCGCCTACTCCTATGCCGCCGCTTCGGGTGTCGTCCTGGCGGCGTCGCTGCTGTCGTCGCTGGTGCAGCCGTTGTTCGGGGTGCTCACCGACCGGTGGGCGATGCCGTGGCTGCTGCCGCTCAGCGCCCTGACGGCCGGGGCCGGTGTGGCCCTGAGCGGGGTGACCGGCTCCTACGCGCTGACTCTGGCGGTGGTCGCCGTGTCGGGGGTCGGCGTGGCCGCCTACCATCCGGAGGCCGCCCGGGTGGCGCGGACCGTCGCCCGCGGCCGGCACACGGGGATGAGCTGGTTCTCCTTCGGCGGCAACGCCGGTTTCGCCCTGGCGCCCCTGCTGGTCTTCGCCGTGGTGGCCACGGGCGGGCTGGAGGTCTCTCCTCTTTTGGTCGTCCCGGCCCTGGCGGGAGCGGCCCTGTGCGCGGCGGCGGTGCGTTCGGCCGGGTCCGTCGCCGGGAGCGCCGGTGCGTCCGTCGCCGTGGGCCGAGACGACTGGGCGTCCTTCCTGCGGATGTCCGGTGCGGTGGTGTGCCGCTCGGTCGTGTTCGTCGGCCTGAGCGCGTTCGTCTCGCTGTACGTGCGGGAGCGCACCGGCGGTGGGGAGGCGGCCGGTACGGCGGCGCTGTTCGTGCTCTACGCCGGGGGTGCGGTGGGCACGCTGGCCGGGGGCCGGCTGGCCGAGCGGTACGGGCGGCTGGCGGTGGTGCGCCGGTCGTACGCCCTGACGGTCCTGGCCGTGGCCGGGCTGGTCCTGGTGCCCGGACCGGCGGTGTATGCGTTCGTCGCGCTGACGTCGGCGGGCCTGTATGTGCCGTTCTCGCTGCACATCACGCTGGGCCAGGACTTTCTGCCCCGGCGCGTGGGCACGGCGAGCGGGGTCACGCTGGGCCTGACCGTGAGCGTCGGCGGTCTCGCCGCTCCCGCGATCGGGGCGCTGGCCGACGCGACGTCCCTGCGGACGGCGCTGTTGCCGCTGATCGCGCTGCCCGCGCTGGGCCGGCTGCTGCTGTGCCGGCTGCGCGAGCCCGCGCCGCCGGGTCCCGCGGTCGCCGAGCCGGCGGATCCGAGGAGCCCGGCCGCACGGTGACGGAGGTGCAGGTGGGGGTCACGGGCCGACCGCCCGGGCACACGGCGACCCGACCAGGTGCCGCCCACCGGAGCACACAGCGCCGGGGATCAGGCGCTGCCCGCCGGGGCGGACTGGGACTCGGGCTCCTCGTCGGCGGCGTAGGCCAGGAAGTCGTCGACCATGCGGTGGAAGAGGCCGGCGAGCTGCCGCAGCTCCTCGGGCGACCAGTCGGACAGGGCCAGCTGCATGCCGCGGACCCCGACCTCACGGATCTTGGTGATGGCCTGCCGGCCGGCGTCGGTGAGCTCGATGCGCTGGGCGCGGCGGTCGTCCGGGTCGGGGACGCGGGTGACGTAGCCGGACTTCTGCAACTGCTGCACCGTGCGCGTGACGTGCGAGGCCTCCACACCCAGCCGCGCGGCGAGTTCCCCCGGCCGCAGCGGCTCGGAGTCGGCGACCTGCCGCAGCAGTGCGACGGCGGCACGGTCGAGCGGCACACCCGCCAGGGCCATCAGTCGCTCGTGCTGGCGGGCGCGCGTGCTCAGATACGTGATCCGGGTGAGCGCGCGCTCGATCTCGATCACTTCCGGGGAGGGGACGTCGGGGAGCGGTGGTGTGGACATGGAGGCCACTTTACCATCTCGTTGCGTAACTCAAGTAAATCGAGTGGCTCACTCCACGAGCCGGATCGTGGCGGCCGGACAGATCGCCACGGCCTCGCGCACCTCCTCCAGGGAGTCCGCCGAGGGCCGCTCGTCCAGGACGAAGGCGACACCGTCCTCCTCCCTCTGGTCGAAGACCTCGGGGGCGGCCATCACGCACTGCCCCGAGGCGACGCACTTGGGCTCGTCCAGTTCCACACGCATGGTTGCTGTCTCCTCCGGTCGGCCCGTCACCAGGTGACGGGCAGTTCGTAGACGCCGTAGACCGAACCGTCGTGCTTGAACGGCAGGCTCTCCACCGGTGCGGCGAGCCTCAGGGTGGGGATGCGGCGGTAGAGGGTGCCGTAGACGACCTGGAGTTCCATCCGGGCCAGCGGCTGGCCCAGGCACTGGTGCACGCCGAAGCCGAAGGCGATGTGCCGGCGGGCGTCGCGGCCCAGGTCCAGCCGGTCCGGGTCCGCGAAGGCGGCGGGGTCACGGTTGGCGAGGTCGTTGGGCATGACCATGCCCTCGCCGGCCCGGATGACCTGCCCGCCGACCTCGATGTCCTCGAGGGCGGCGCGGCGACGGCCGTTGTGGACGATGGTCAGATAGCGCAGCAGTTCCTCGACCGCGGCGGCGACCCGTTTGGGGTCGTCGGTGTCGCGCAGCCGCGCGAGCTGCTCCGGGTGTTCGAGCAGAGCCAGAGTGCCGAGCGCGATCATGTTGGCGGTGGTCTCGTGCCCGGCGATGAGCAGGAGCACGCCCATACGGGCCGATTCGAGCCGGGACAGTTCCCCGGACGTGACCCGCTCGACGAGCCCGGAGAGCAGATCGTCGGCCGGACGGGCCATCTTCTCGCCCATCAGCTCGTCGAGGTAGGCGATGAGCCGCCCATGGGCGGCCATCCGGTCCTCCATGGCCGCGTCCCGCTTGATGAGGATCCTGCTGTTCTCCTGGAAGAAGTCGTGGTCCTCGTACGGCACCCCGAGCATCTGGCAGATCACCAGCGAGGGCACCGGCAGGGCGAACGCCTCCACCAGGTCGACCGGGCCGTCTCCGGCGAGCATGTCGTCGATCAGGTCGTCCACGATCTTCTGCACGCCGGGCCGCATCGCCTCCACGCGCTTGACCGCGAACGGCGCGGTCACCATGCGGCGCAGCCGGGCGTGTTCCGGATCGTCCATGAGGATGAAGCTGGCGTTGCTCTCACCACCGCCGGCGGCGGCCTGGAGCGGGTATCCGGGCCGGGTGATGTCGGCGCTGACCCGGGGGTCGAGGAGCAGGGCGCGCTGGTCCTCGTACCGGGTGACGAGCCAGGGCGTACTGCCGTCCCAGAGACGGACCTTGACGAGCCGGCCCTCGTCCTGCCGGGCGGTCAGGTCCGGGGGCGGATCGAAGGGGCAGCCGGAGGCCCGGGCCATGGGGTACGCGTGGACCGCTGCCGTGTCGGCGAGGGTGTCGGCCATGCTTCTCCTCAGTGTGGGGGGAGTGCGTCGTCGAGGCCTCGGTGAACTCATGCAAGCAGAGAGGACTGACGCTCTCCCGTCAGTCCCCTGACAGAAGGCTGACGTGACCCGGCTCACAGGGCGTCAGGGTTCGAGGTCGGCGCGCCCGAGCCAGTAGCCGAAGCCGCGGCGGGTGTGGATCAGCGCCGGCGCGTCCTGGTCGACCTTGCGGCACAGCCGGGAGACGAGCTGCTCGATCGCGTTGCCGCCGCGCGGGTCGCCCCAGACGATTCTGCCGATCTGCTCCTTGGAGAGCACCCGGTGCGCGTGGACCAGGAGGTGACGCAGCAGGCGGTACTCCGCGGGGGTCAGGTCGAGCGCCCGCGCCCCGCGGCGCGCCCGGCACCGGGCGTCGTCCAGGACGAGATCGCCGTAGCCCAGCTCCTCGGCACGGCCCGGGTCGGGGACCGAGGCACGCAGTAGGACGTGGATCCGGGCCAGGACTTCGGCCACGCGGAAGGGCTTGGTGACGTAGTCCGTCTCCCCCGGGCCGAGTTCGGGCAGCAGACCGGGCAGGGAGTCGCACACGGTCAGCAGGAGGGCCGGCGGACGGTGGGCGAGCACAGCGGGGCGCCGCCGGCCCAGCTCCGCCATGTCGGGCAGCTCCCCGTCGAGGACGACGAGATCGAACCGCCGCCGCTCGACCTGCGCCAGCGCCTCCATCCCGGAGTCGGCCAGACTGATCCGGTATCCCGCCAACTCCAGAGTGGTGGACAGCAGTTCCGCGAGTTCCGGCTCCCGCGCGACGACCAGCACACGCTGCCCGTCCCCGCGCGCGAGCGTCGACGTCTCACGGAGAGTGCCGTACGGCGACGAGGTAGCCATACGCCCACCCTACCGCTCTACTTGCCTAACTCAAGCAATACCGGCCACCGGGCTGCGGGCATCGACGCCGTTCAGGCGAAAGACGCGGGAAAGGCGCGTGACCGCACCCCGGTACGTCCACACCTCAACCCGTGGACCTGCCGCTGATCCCGCCCATGCTCGCCACGCCCGGCACCCTGCCGTCCGCCGCGCAGGACGCGCGCTGGGCCTATGAGACCAAGCAGGACGGCCAGCGCGTGGTGGCCTACCTCCCCGGGGACGGCAGCGTGCTGCTGCGGGCCCGGTCCGGGGAGGACATCACGGCCGCGTACCCCGAACTGCGGCCACTGGGCACCGCCCTCGGGCCCGTGCCCGCCGTGCTGGACGGGGAGATCCTGGCCCTGGACGAACAGGGCCGTGCGAACTTCCAGTTGCTCCAGTCCCGGATGGGCCTGGCCCACGCACCGGCCAGGGCGGCGCGGCGGGCGGCGGAGGTCCCGGTCCACCTCGTGCTGTTCGACCTGATGCACCTGGAGACCCACTCCCTGATCCGGCTCCCCTACACGCGACGCCGCTCGGCACTGGAGGACCTCGGGCTCGCCGGGCCCGCCTGGTCGACCCCAGCGGCACTGATCGGCCACGGCGCCGAGGCCCTGGCCGCCACCCGTGCGCACGGCCTGGAGGGCCTGGTCTGCAAACGGCTGGACTCGGTGTACGAACCGGGGGTGCGCTCCCGGGCCTGGATCAAGATCCGCAACATGCGCACCGAGGACGTCCTGGTCGGCGGCTGGCAGCCCGGCAAGGGACGGCTCACCGGACTGCCGGGTGCGGTGCTGGTCGGGCAGCGTGCCGCCGGGCGGCTGCGTTACGTCGGGAGCGTGGGCACCGGCTGGAGCGAGGCCGAACGGACAGAGCTCGCCGGGCTGCTGCGGGCCGCCGCGAGCGACGTCTGCCCCTTCGACCCGGCCCCGCGCGCCCCGGGCGCGCACTGGGTCCTCCCCCGGCTGGTCGGCGAGGTCCGCTACAGCACCCGCACCCGGGAGGGCCTGTTGCGACAGCCGTCCTGGCTGCGGCTCCGGCCGGATCTCGCGCCCGAGGAGGCGGCGGCCGACATCCCGGACGACCTGGTCTGAAACGGTACCCGGACGCCGGTTGTTGGGCAGTGATTCACTCCTGAGATCACTCACCCCTCTTGGCATGGACGCGTTCAGCCTGGAAGCTGAACCTCCCTTTCCCCCACAGCCGTTGGGCTGCGCCCAAGAGGAGGACGCAGTGTCGTCACGCCCGTTCGCTCCCCGCAGGAGATGGCTCACCGGCCTGGCCGGTGCCGCCGCCCTCGTCCTCGCCTTCCCCGCCACGGCCTTCGCCGCGCCGCCGCGAGCGCTGCCCGCCAACGCGGAGTCGCTGGAGCAGACGTACCAGCCCGCCTACGACTACGACACCGACGGCTGCTACTCCACGCCCGCCATCGGCGCGGACGGCGCGGTCAACGGCGGGCTCAATCCGACCGGCGCCCTCAACGGCGACTGCCGCGACGCCTCGGACCTCGACAACACCAACGGCTACTCGCGCTACAAGTGCAACAACGGCTGGTGCGCCATCCTGTACGCCCTCTACTTCGAGAAGGACCAGGCCGTCGCCGGGAGCAGCATCGGCGGCCACCGGCACGACTTCGAGCACGTCGCGGTGTTCGTGCAGGACAACCAGGTCAAGTACGTGTCGACGTCCGCCCACGGCTCGTTCGACGTGCACGCGGCGTCCGCGGTCCGCTTCGACGGCACGCACGCGAAGATCGTGTATCACAAGGACGGCGTCAGCACGCACTGCTTCCGCCTGGCCAACTCGGGCGACGAGCCGCCGGAGAACCACAAGGGCACCTGGCAGTACCCGCCGCTGGTCGGCTGGAACGGCTACCCGGCGGGCGTGCGCGACAAGCTCTCCGCCTACAACTTCGGCAGCGCCAATTTCGGCCTGAAGGACGCCAACTTCGCCAACCACCTGGCCTCGGCCAAGCCCTCCGGCATCGCGTTCGACCCCTACGCCTGACCCCCCGGGTCCCGGTCGAACGGCCTAAGCCTCTCGGCCGGTGCGGCTTCCGCCCCGCGTCCGATCCGTCGGCGCGGGGCATCCGCATAGCGTCCCGTCATGGACACCCACGACAGGTCCGGGACTCTCGATGAAGCCCTCGAACGCCTCCACGCCTCGGGCCCGGAGCGGCTCGGCAGGCTCACCAACCACGCCCCCATGGTCGTGGAGGCCCTCGCCGCGCACGGTCAGGCGGGCGCCGTGCACCGCTGGCTGGATCTGTACCGGCCCAAGCTGGAGGACTTCCCCGCGCCCCTCGCTCCCGTGACCGACGCCGGCTGGCGGGAGGCCCTGGGCGAACCGCGCCGGGCCGCCGACTGGATCGTCTACTTCACCCGGGCGCTCACCGAGCAGCCGTGGCGGGACGTCCTCGCCGTGTGGTGGCCGCGGCTGCTGCCCGGGATGTACGGCGGCTCCACTCACCCCGTGATCCGCGTCGGGCACGCCGTACGCGCCCTGGAGGCCGGCGAGAACGCCCCGCGGCTCGCCGAACTCGCCCACGGCCTGGGCTACTGGGCGGCCCGGCACCGTCCCGTCCCCGGCATCGCACCGCTGCCCGCCGCACCGGACGCGGCGCGGTCCCTGGACGCCGTGCCGCCGATCGACGATCCCCGGGGCGGATTCCCCGACCGGCTGACGGCCGTACGGAGACTGCCGCTGTGGGCGGGCGAGGTGACCGATCCGGACACGGCCCGGGCCCGTCTCGCCGAGCTGGTGCGGGCCGCGACCCACCGGTACGCCACCCACGGGCACGGTGAGGAGACCATGCTGGTGCACGCGGCGACGGCGCCCAACGCCGTACTGCGCACCCTCGCCTCCCTCCCGCGTGAGCTGTGGGCGCCCAGCCTGCACGCGGCGTGGACGGCGTCGGCGGCGGTCACGGCCATGTACGCCCCCGCCGAGCCCGTCGCCGCCGTCCCCGCCCCGGACCGCACGGCGGAGGAGGTGCTGGAAGCGGCCCTCGCCCATGGCGACGAGCACGTCATCAAGCTCACCGACACCGCCCTGGACGTGGGCGACGAGCGGGCCCTCGCCGCGGCCCTGCGCGCGGTCGAACTGAGCGAGCCGCTCGTCCCGAACTGACGTGCGCCGCGGGGCGGTCGGCGGGAGGTACGGCACGAACGCATCCGCGGGAGGGTCTATCGTGTCCGCATGTCCGTCCCCGAACTGATCCGCATCGTCTCCCGCGACTCGCCCATGGCGCTCGCCCAAGTGGAACGCGTCCGGGCCGAGTTGGCCGCCGCCCACCCCGGAGTGCGCACCGAGGTGGTGCCGGTGAAGACCACCGGCGACAAGTGGATGGGCGATCTGTCCCAGGTCGAGGGCAAGGGCGCGTTCACCAAGGAGGTCGACGCGGCGCTGCTGGCCGGGGAGGCCGATCTCGCCGTGCACTGCGTGAAGGACGTGCCCGCCGACCGGCCGCTCCCCGCGGGCACCGTGTTCGCCGCGTTCCTCAAGCGGGACGACATCCGGGACGCCCTCATCCACCCCGGCGGGCTCACCCTGGACGAACTGCCGGCCGGAACGCGGATCGGCACCTCCTCGGTGCGCCGGGTCGCCCAGCTGGCCGCCACGCATCCGCACCTGGAGTGCGTGCCGTTCCGCGGCAACGCCAACCGTCGCCTGGCGAAGCTCGCCGCCGGAGAGGCCGACGCGCTGCTGCTCGCGGTGTCCGGCCTGGAGCGCATCGGCCGCGAGGACGTGATCAGCGAGATCCTTTCCACCGAGGCGATGATGCCGCCCATCGGCGCGGGCGTGCTGGCGCTTCAGTGCCGTGAGGGCGACGCCGATCTCATCGACGCGGTGAGCGACCTCGGCGACCCTGACACCTACCGGGAGACGAGCGCCGAGCGCATGTTCCTGCATGTGCTTCAGGGGCACTGCAACAGCCCGATCGCCGGGTTCGCGCGGGTGGACCGCAGTGGTGAACTCTCGCTGCGGGCCTGTGTGTTCACCCCGGACGGCAAGACGCGGCTGAACGCCCACGAGTGGGCGGGCCGGCTCGACCCGGCCACGCTCGGCACCTCGGTCGCCGTGGCCCTGCTGCGCCAGGGCGCCCGCGAGATCATCGACGGCATCCCGCACTGACCGGCGGGATGCCCTGACGCCGGATCAGGCGGTGCCTTCCTCCGCCTGATCCCGCAGGAAGACGCTCACCTGGTGCGCCAGGCTGTCCCGCACCGCGCCCTGCTGGGTCCCCGCGGGACCCTCGTGGACACCGATGCCGCCCGACCACAGCCGGCGGTCGGTCCACTCCTCCTCGACACGCAGCTGGACCTGGACGTCCACCAGGCTCAGGGACGCCTCGGTGCCGGCCGCGTACAGCACGGCGGTGACCCGGCGCAGCGGATAGACGTCGAAGCCCTCGATGAACTGCGAGTTGCGCCAGTCGAGGAAGGCGCTCTCCCCGTCCGGGCCGATCCGCACGTCGATCTGGCCGTCCTCGAGGTGCACACCGAGGTGCCGGCGGCCGCGGTTCTCGACCGTCACGCGGAGGCAGAAGTACGTCAGCCCGTCGGCGGCGTCGTCACGGCCACGGGGCGGCTCGGCCGGTTCCAGACGGTGGACGCGGACCCGCAGACCGGCATGCTCGTCGTACTCCTGCCAGTCCCCGACCACGTTCGGCTCGTACACGGTGCCCCTCTCGACCTCTGGAAGCTGCTTCCTATCTGTGGTCTCAGCGCACTGTCAAATGAGCAGAATGCGCTGTGGCCAGGCAGTTCACCCCATTTGATCGGCGATCAAGCCGTGCCCAGCGGTTATCCGGAAACAGTCGGAGAAAGCGGTTGCCGAGGCGTGCCGCACATCACTTCTCCGAGTGAAGATCAACGGGCCGGCCGACCCAGCAGGGGCCGATGCCGCGGCGACACCGAGTGCGGCGGCCACGGCGTTGGTGTCGCCGAAGGCGTAGGCGAGCCCGGTGCAGGCGAGGGCGTCGGCCTGGGGCGGTGCGATGTCCCGGGTCATGACTCCTCGGCCTCCTCGTGCAGGGCGCCGGCCAGCTTGCGCAGGGCCGGGATCGCCGCGTGCAGCGCCCGGCGGTCCGTCTCGTCGAGGCGGGACACATGGCGCCGTACGAGGGCGGCGCGGCGCCGGCGCCGACCGTCGGGCCGTGTCCGTGCGGCGGGCGTGGGCCGGAGCCGGGCGGCCCGCCGGTCGGCCGGGTCGGTCTCGCGGACCAGGCAGCCCGCCCCTGCCAGCTGATTGACCAGGGTGGACACCGAGTTGGCCGCCAGACCGAGGCCCTTGGCGGCGTCGGAGATGCCGACCCCGGGCCGTGTCACGACCAGCCGCAGCAGGTCCGCCTCCGCACCGCGATTAGCTCTGCAGAAGAGCTAATCGATCCATGCAGAGGTCAAGAGAAGTCAAGAGAGGCCGAGTGGGCGTATTGTCTGAATTGTTTCGTAATCTTCCCGCCCGGGAATGGGCCGTGAAGTGCTTCGGACAGGAGGCACGTCCGTGGGAGCCGCCCGGGCCCCCGGTGCCCGCCGTGAGGTCCGAGTCCGCGCTTCCCACGGTGTCTGTCCATTCGGCACCTGCTCAGGGAGGTGCGCATCATGCGTATCGCCGGCAGCACCAGAACGCACCCCCACGACGACGCCCCCGACACCGCCGCCGCGTTCGAACGTCTCGTGCGGCTGTCCGAGGGGCCCGAGCGCAAGGCCCTGCGCGACGAGCTGGTCGAGGCCTGGCTGCCCATGGCCGAGCGGATCGCCGTCCGTTTCCGCGGCCGGGGCGAGGCCCTGGAGGACCTGTACCAGGTGGCCGCCCTGGGTCTCGTCAAGGCCGTCGACCACTACGACCCGGCGCGCGGCAACGCCTTCGAGGCCTACGCCGTACCGACGGTCACCGGCGAGATCAAGCGCCACTTCCGTGACCACATGTGGACGCTGCACGTGCCCCGCCGGGTGCAGGACCTGCGCAACCGGGTGCGGCACGCCGCCAAGGAGCTGTCGCAGACCACCCCCGGGCGCTCCCCCACCGTCGCCGAGATCGCCGAGTACGCCCACCTCACCGAGGGCGAGGTCCGCACCGGTATGGAGGCGCTGGAGTGCTTCTCCGCGCTGTCACTGGAGGCGGAGATGCCGGGGACGGACGGCTACGCCCTCGGGGACGCGATCGGCGGGCCGGACCCGGCCTTCGACACCGTCGTCAACAGGGTGGCCGTCAGGCCCTGCCTGGAAGCGCTGCCGGAGCGCGAGCGGATCATCCTCTACCTGCGATTCTTCAAGGGCATGACGCAGAGCCGCATCGCCGAGCAGCTCGGCATCTCGCAGATGCACGTCTCCCGGCTGCTCAGCAGCTGCTTCGCCCATCTGCGTGAGGAGCTGCTGACCGAGACCGGGTGAGCGACTCGGGCCGCCGGGAGATCACCCCTCCGGCGGTGTTCCCGGGATCTGCGTCGGCCCGGCGCGGTCGAGGGCGTCTTCCAGTGCGGCCCGGATCTCCTCGGGCATCATGCCGGTGCGCCCCCAGACGAGAATCAGTTCCGCGACGTTGCGCAGCTTGATGTTGGTGTGCTGGGAGACCTCCTTCAGCACGGCCCACCCCTGGTCGGGCGAGACCCGGCCGAGCACCACGACCATTCCGATCGCCTGGTCCACGACGGCGTGGGAGACGACCGCCTCCTTCAGCTGCTGGATCTCCTCCTGCAACTCGAAGATCCGCTCCGAGCCCCCGTCCGTGGGCATGGTCACCTCCGGGTCCGGTGCGCCGCTGTCCGTGTGGCCTCACAGGGTGCTTGAGTGCCTTGACGCAGTGTCCGACCCATCCATCGTCGTCACTCGGCCCGCCCGGTGCCACCGGGGCGGACCGGGCCGGTCCGGGACACCGTTTGTGCGTCGTCGCCGGGGTACTCGGCAGGCGCCCACAGCGGTTCCGGTTGGACACTGGGTGCAATCCTCCGGTGGCTGCCAGGCCGACGAGATCAGGACGCGACACCATGAACCACAACATGCCCGCCTCTTCCGGCACCAAGGACGTCGTCTCATCACACTCCGTGGTCGGGGCGCCCTGTTGGGTGAGCCTGACCAGCCGGGACGTCACGGCGACGGAGGAGTTCTACAGTGCCGTGCTGGGCTGGCAGTGGCGTCCGGCCAAGCTGGGCGACCGGCACCGGATCGCGCTGGCGGACGGCTCGCCGGTGGCCGGGATCGCGGGGGTCGCGACCATGTGGCAGATGGCGGTGGCGTGGACGCCTTACTTCGCCGTACGCAGCGCGGACGAGGCGGTGGCGCGGGTGCAGGAGCGCATGGGCACGGCCGCGGTCGGGCCGATCTCCCTGCCGCCCGGGCGGGCGGCGCTGCTGGCGGACCGGGACGGGGCGACCTTCGGGATCTGGGAAGGCGACCTGTTCACCGACTGGGAGACCTGGCGCAACGCGCAGCCGGTCTTCATCACACTGCATACGCGTGACGCCTTCGACGCGGCCATCTTCTACGGCGAGGTCCTCGACTGGGCGACACAGCGCCCCGGCTGCTGCGAGGTCCACTACGAGGGCGGGGAGGTCGTGCTGCGCAGCCGCGGTGACGTGGTGGCACGGATCGAGTCGGGGGCGCTGGAGGCGGCCCCCGATCCCACGATCCGGCCGCACTGGCAGGTCCACTTCACCGTCGACGACGTGGAGGCCTGCGCCCGGACCGCGGAGCTGCACGGCGGCAGCGTGCTGTCCAAGAGCGGCGACGAGGCCGTGCTGCGCGACCACGACGGCGCCCAGTTCACGGTCACGTCGCGCCGCGGCCGCTGATCCCGCTCAGCGGGTTTTCCTGGACGGCCGCGACAGCAGGACCAGGCTGCGTGCTCCGACGGTGAGGTCCGTGCTCGCCTTGCGCTCCGCCTCGTCCGGGGTGCCCTCCGGGTCGGCGGTGTCGATGAGCGCCGTCCAGCGTTCCCCGTAGCCGGCGTCCGGCAGTCGGAAGTCCACCGGCTCCCAGTGGCTGTTGGTCAGCAGCAGGAAGGAGTCGTCGACGACGGGCCGGCCGCGGGGGTCGGGTTCGGCGATGGCGTCGCCGTTGAGGAAGACGCCGACGCAGTGCGCGTCGCCGCGCTGCCAGTCGTCGTCGGTCATCTCCCGGGCGTCGGGCGCCAGCCACACCAGGTCCGGTAGCGGCTGGTCCGCGCGGGTCAGGGTCTCGCCCAGGAAGAAGCGGCGGCGGCGCAGCACGGGGTGCCCGGTGCGCAGCCGGATGACGTACCGGGTGAACTCCAGCAGGTCGCGCTGTTCCTCGGTCAGCCGCCAGTCGATCCAGGAGATCTCGTTGTCCTGGCAGTAGGCGTTGTTGTTGCCGCGCTGGGTGCGTCCGAGTTCGTCGCCGTGCGAGAGCATCGGGATGCCCTGGGACAGCAGCAGCGTGGCGAGGAAGTTGCGCTGCAGGCGGGTGCGCAGTTCCCGTACGGCCGGGTCGCGGGTGGCGCCCTCGGCGCCGCAGTTCCAGGACCGGTTGGCGCTCTCGCCGTCCTGGTTGTCCTCGCCGTTGGCCTCGTTGTGCTTGTCGTTGTAGGAGACGAGGTCGCGCAGGGTGAAACCGTCGTGCGCGGTGACGAAGTTGACGCTGGCGCGGGGCCGGCGCCTGCTGTGGGCGTAGAGGTCGGAGGAGCCGGTCAGCCGGGAGGCGAACTCGCCGAGCGTATGGTCCTCGCCGCGCCAGTAGTCGCGGACGGCATCGCGGTACATGCCGTTCCACTCCGACCACAGCGGCGGGAAGTTGCCCACCTGGTAGCCGCCCTCGCCGACGTCCCACGGCTCGGCGATCAGCTTGACGCGGCTGATCACCGGGTCCTGCTGGATGAGGTCGAAGAACGCCGAGAGCCGGTCCACCTCGTGGAACTGCCGGGCCAGCGTGGCCGCGAGGTCGAAGCGGAAGCCGTCGACGTGCATCTCGGTGACCCAGTACCGCAGCGAGTCCATGATCAGCTGGAGCACGTAGGGGTGGCGCATCAGCAGGCTGTTGCCGGTGCCTGTGGTGTCGTAGTAGTGCTCCCAGTCGCCGTCGACCAAGCGGTAGTACGAGCAGTTGTCGATGCCGCGGAAGGAGAGGGTGGGGCCCTTCTCGTTGCCCTCGGCGGTGTGGTTGTAGACCACGTCGAGGATCACTTCGAGCCCGGCCGCGTGCAGGGTCTTCACCATCGATTTGAACTCGGCGACCTGCTGGCCGCGGGTGCCGTGCGCGGCGTAGGCGTTGTGCGGGGCGAAGAAGCCGATGGTGTTGTAGCCCCAGTAGTTGGCCAGGCCGCGGCCCTGGAGCACGCCGTCCTGGACGAACTGGTGGACCGGCATCAGCTCCACGGCCGTGACGCCCAGCGAGGTGAGGTGCTCGACGGCCGCGGGGTGTGCCAGTCCGGCGTAGGTGCCGCGGAGCTCGGCGGGCACCCCGGGGTGGGTGCGTGTGAAGCCCTTGACATGGGTCTCGTAGATCACCGTGTCGGCGTAGGCACGGCTGGGCGGGCGGTCGTCGCCCCAGTCGAAGGCCGGGTCGGTCACCACGCCGAGCATGGTGTGCCCGGCGCTGTCGGCCGGGTCGGGGCCGTCCGGGTTCCGCTCGTGGAGCGAGGGGTGGTTGTCGATCTGCCCGTCCACCGCGCGAGCGTACGGGTCGAGGAGCAGCTTCGCCGGGTTGCAGCGGTGGCCGGCGGCCGGGGCCCACGGGCCGTGCACACGGTAGCCGTAGCGCGTGCCGGGGCCGACGCCGGGCACGTAGCCGTGCCACACGAAGCCGTCGACCTCGGCCAGCGGCACCCGGGTGGGGGTGCCGTCGTCCTCGACGAGGACCAGCTCGACGCGTTCGGCGACCTCGCTGAAGAGGGCGAAGTTGGTGCCCTCCCCGTCGTAGGACGCGCCCAGCGGATAGGGGCGCCCGCTCCAGGCGGACGCCCCGTTCCGGTGCTGCCGACGGGTCACCGAGCCTCCTCCAGGACCTCGTCGGGTGTGCCGGCGGGGCCGGCCAGCTGCGCGACGCGCACCTCGCGGGGCACGTCGAGGCCCTCGCTCTCTCGCGGGGCGGGCGCGGTCGGCACCAGCGGGACGCGCTCGCCGGCGCGGGCGCGCTGCGAGAACCAGATGACCTTGCTGCCGGTCTCGGTGGCGCAGCAGCCCCAGCCGTCGCTCATCGCCGCGAGGTGCTCCAGGCAGCCTCGCAGTTCCTGGTCGGGGCGCAGGGCGCGGTCGTTGTCCCCGATGGCGGTGATCAGGTGTTGCCCGTTCCACCACATCTCGATCGAGGTGTTCTTGTCCGTGGCGTGTTCGTCGATGGCCTCGAGCAGCATCTCGGCACCGCCGCAGACGGGCTGGATCAGGTTGTCCAGGTCCCAGAACTTCAGGTGAGCGGCCAGAATGCGGCTGACCTGTCCCACCCGTTCCGGGCTGACTTCCACGTCGAGGTGGTAGTAGCAGGGCACTGCGGTCTTCATCGGTCGGCTCCTCACCGCGAGGCTCAGCTCCTCCTCGCTCCCGCAGTCCTGCGGGACGAGCCCCGAGCACGGAACGTGAGCGTGTATCGCTTCTGAGTCACCCTCAGAGTGAGGGGGCTAGCCCGTTCGTGCAACACGAGTGCACAGCCGGGGCGGTCGGGGCCTGCGACCGAACGGCCCCCCGCGGTCTGAACGGATCACCCGGACGCGCCACTGGTTGAAGTTCCAACAGGACGTTGCGTGGTCATGAATGCACCATGTGTGACAGAACTCGATCGCCGGGACGGGGCCGTGTCGCTTGCGCGCGGCCGCCGTCCGACCGTCGGGAGACCGTGCCCCTCGAGCCCGAAAGGTGATCGGTGCCATGCTGCTACCCGCCAAAGCCGAAGTCGCCCGGCAGTTGCGGCGTTACCGGGCCTGGGAACGCGTGATGCTCGCGGCACCCAACGACCGCACGGTGCGGACCACGTTCGAGGACTCCGGCTACACGCTCTGCGTGCTGATGGGCAAGCGCTGCGCACGGGAGGCGGCGGACGCGGCCGAGCGGTATCTGCGCACCAATCAGCTCACGTATCTGCAGGAACAGCAGGTCACCTGTCTGCAGGACCAGAACGAACGGCCCCGGCCGGCCACCGCGGTGCGACGAAGACCGCCGGCGGCGGAGCGGCGGTACCCGGCGGGAAGGTAAGGGCCTTCCCGCACATCTGTCCCCATGAACCGGGCCCTGGGGGCCCGGTTTCGAGCACGGTGGAGGTGAGGACCATGAGTAGGACCCGGGCCATCGGCCGTATCCCGGTACGGGATGTCCGGCCGGCCGTGGAGAGCGGCAACCGGCCGGCGAAGGCGGTCGTGGGAGAGGCGTTCGAGGTCACCGCCACCGTGTTCCGGGAGGGGCACGACGCGGTGGCCGCCAATGTCGTGCTCAAGGACCCCGAGGGCCGTCCCGGGCCGTGGACGCCGATGCGGGAGCTGGCCCCGGGCAGCGATCGCTGGGGCGCCGAAGTCACCGCCGACGCGGTCGGCCGCTGGTCGTACCGGGTGCAGGCCTGGAGCGATCCCGTGGCCACCTGGCGCCGTGCGGCGGGCATCAAGGTGCCGGCCGGCATCGACTTGGGCCTGGTCCTGGAGGAGGGCGCCGAACTCTACGAGCGGGCAGCGGCCGGCGTGCCGAAGGGCGACGGCCGCGGTGTGCTGCTCGGCGCGGCGGAGACGCTGCGCGACGACTCGCTGTCCCCTTCGGCGCGGCTCGCGGGGGCGCTGACGCCGGAGGTGGAGGAGGTGCTGGCCCGGCATCCGCTGCGGGACCTGG
>NZ_JBSHKH010000135.1:0-15592 GCF_053643595.1 Streptomyces sp. NPDC055506
GCCTTTCGGCGTGCCGTAGGCGTCAGCCGTCTCCCCGGCCGGCCCGCAGTTCCTCGTAGTACGCACGGCACGTCTCGTACGACGGGAGCAGACCCTGGCGTTCCGCCTCGGCCAGGGTCGGGGCCTGTTCGTCCTTCGGGGAGAGGACAGGGGTGATGCCCTCGGGCCAGGCGATGCCGAGGGCCGGGTCGAGGGGGTGGATGCCGTGTTCGCGCTCCGGGGCGTAGCCGGTGGAGCACAGATAGACCACCGTGGCGTCGTCGGTGAGTGCCATGAACGCGTGGCCCAGACCCTCGGAGAGGAACACCGCGTGACGGGTGTCGTCGTCGAGCCGCGCGGCCTCCCACTGTCCGTAGGTGGGGGAACCCACCCGGATGTCGATCACCACGTCCAGGACGGCACCGCGCACACACGTGACGTACTTGGCCTGGCTGGGCGGCACATCGGCGAAGTGCACACCACGCAGCACGCCCCGCCGGGAGACCGAGCAATTGGCCTGGGCCAGGGCCAGATCACGGCCCGTGGCCTCGCGGAACTCCTCGCCGCGAAACCACTCGTGGAAGCTGCCCCGGTCGTCCGGAAAGATCTTGGGCTCCAGAATCCAGGCGCCCTCTATCCCCAGTGGTCGCATGCCGTCACTGCCCTCCGATCCTGATACGGGAAACCACCTTCCGACGCGCGGTACCGACCACCCGCCGTGCCCGCCGCGCCAGCTTCAGCGCGACGCCGGGCCCCGGCGCCGGCACCACCAGCACCTGCCCGTCGGCGGCGCGCAGCGCGAACGGCAGCCCGGTGAAGCGGGGCCGCTCGGCGCCCGGGGCCAGGCAAACAGCCACCCGCCAGGTGTCACGCGAGAGATCCTTGGCGGGCATCTCCCCCTCCAGCACCGCCCCGCGCCCGTCCGGGGCGGGGGAGAGCGTGCCGGACGCGTCGAGGATCCGGCTCGAGGAGACCAACCTCAGCGGCACCTCGCTGTCGCCCTCGACATGCAGCGGCAGCGGAGCACGGAATCGGTCCCCGGAGACGGTGACGTCCATCGGCTGCACGCTGCCCAGACCGAGCCGCTTGCCCCGCGCGCCGAGCTCCAGGGAGAGGTTGCCGTGCGGCTCCGTCCAGTACGGCAGAACCGGGCGGTCGCCGACCAGCCCCACGTCCGGTGTGGGCCGGGTCGCCCGAGGGGCCGGGCCCAGCCGGCACTCCTTGGTCCAGCCGCCCAGCTTGACCCGCACGACCGCGTCCCAGACACCGTCACCCGGCAGGGCGGCCGGATCGACGGTGGCGGTCGCCCGCAGCACCAGGCGGACCTGCTCGCCGTCCCCGACGGGCACGGTCTCGCGCGTGACCCTCACCGGCTGGAAGTACTGCGCGGCGCTCGAGCGCTCCCGCAGCAGCAGATCGGCCGTGGCCTGTCCGAAGCGCGCGGCCGTTTCCGAGGCCACCCACTCCACGCCCTCGGCCACGTCCTTGGGCGTGTCGTTCAGCGGGGCCGCCCCAGCGCCGGCGGGGAAGGTCATCGGCTCGCCGCCGGACGTGTACTCGGCCGTGAAGCCGATGCTGAGGGAGCCGTCCCGCCACTCCACGTGCGCGGGTGCCGCCTTGGGCGCGATGCCGGCCTCCCATTCCGCGAAGGACACGACGTCGTCGTACCGGTCGGCCGCGGTCAGCGCGGCGACGACCTGCTGCGTCGGCTGGAGCCCTGCCGCGACACCGGGACCGAACCGCTCGACGACGACCTCGTGGATCGCCCCGAACAGCTCCTTGCGGTAGTCGTCCGGCAGATTCAGCAAGCGCCGGGCCCGCAGCCGCTCGACCATCTCCACGCGCAGCCAGCGGCGGAAGAGCTTGTCACGCACCGGGCCGGGCTCGGTGTACCGCTCGACGACGTCGAGGGCCTCGCGGAGGTTCTTGAAGTACCCGACGGGATCGAAGCGCTCGAAACCGGCGTTGGAGCTGTCGTCGCGCCGCAGGTGGTAGTAGCAGACGTAGTCACTGAGCACGGAGACGTTCTCCGCCCGCAGGTACGCCTCGGCGATGAAGACGTGGTCCTCCAGCCGCCGTCTGCCCTCGGGGAAGCGCAGACCGATGCGGTCGAGGAAGGCACGGCGGATCATCTTGTGCGGGGTGAGGCTGTCGATGAGCGGGGCGTTCTCGACGGTGGCACGCGGGTGGTTGCGGCGGAACAGCTCCACCGGCACGCCGCGGCCCTTGCCGGCCATCTTGCCCACGACGACATCGGCGCCGTTGGCCACGCCGTAGTCGTACATCCGCTCCAGGGCCTCGTCGCCCAGGTAGTCGTCGTTGTCGACGAACATGACGAACTCGCCCGTGGAGGCGGCGATGCCCACGTTGCGGGGCTTGCCCGACCAGCCGGAGTTCTCCTGGTGGATGACCTTCATCCGGGGGTCCTCGGCGGCGAGCGCGTCGAGCCGGGCCGGGGTGGCGTCGGTGGAGCCGTCGTCGACGAAGATCACCTCGAACTCTTCGGGAGGCAGGGACTGCCTCTGCAGCGAGGTGATGCAGTCCTCGATGTAGATCCCCGGGTTGTAGACGGGGATGATGACGCTGACCTTGACCGGCATCGGGTTTCCGGGCCCCTTCGGGTCGCTTGCCGTAGACGTCCTGTCTTACTGCGTGTTGCCCGATGCTAACCCGGTAGACAACGCTGCCTCATCTTTCGAGACCTGGCCGTGATCATCTCCGTCGCCACGGCAACTGAGCTGTGGCGTCTGTCTGTTCGCGGTCAAGTCGGTTCCGGGGTGGAGCGGGCCGCCGCCCCTAGGCTAGGGGGCGTGCGTCTGCTCCTCATGTCCGACACCCACCTGCCGAAGCGGGCCAGGGAACTGCCCGCGCCGCTGCTGGCCGAACTCCCGCATGCCGACGTCGTGTTCCACGCCGGGGACTGGGTCGACACGGCCACCCTCGACCTACTGGAGAGCCGCTGCCGCAGGCTCGTCGCCGTGTACGGCAACAACGACGGACCGGAGCTGCGGGCCCGGCTGCCCGAGGTGGCGTACGCGGAACTGGGCGGGCTGCGCTTCGGGGTGATCCACGAGACGGGCCCCGCCCAGGGCCGGGAGAAGCGCTGCGCGGCCCGCTTCCCCGACCTCGACGTGCTGGTCTTCGGGCACAGCCACATCCCCTGGGACACCACGGCCCCCACCGGCCTGCGCCTGCTCAACCCGGGCTCCCCGACGGACCGCCGCCGCCAGCCCCACTGCACCTACATGACCGCCACGGCCGTCGGCGGCCGGCTCACCGATGTGGAACTGCACCGGCTCCCGCCGCGGGCCTGACCGCGGTGGGAGCCCCCGTGACATGATCGGCGCATGGGTCAGGACGAGGGATATCTCCTGGACAACCGGCAGACCGAGGCCGGTACCCGCTTCGACGCGCTGGCGGCCCTCTTCGACGCCTCGACGTTCCGGCACTTCGAGACGATCGGGATCGACGAGGGATGGCGGTGCTGGGAGGTCGGGGCCGGCGGGCCGAGCGTCGCCGCGTGGCTCCGTGAACGGGTCGGGCCCCGGGGCGCGTGCTCGCCACCGACATCGATGTCTCCTGGGCGCAGACCGCCGCCACCGGGGGAGTGGAGGTACTCCGCCACGACGTGGGCCGCGACGCACCCCCGGCCGGGCCATTCGACCTGGTCCACGCCCGTCTCGTCCTGGTCCATGTGGCCGAGCGCGATGCCGCGCTGCGCGGCATGGTCCAGGCGCTGCGCCCCGGCGGGTGGCTCCTGGTCGAGGACGCCGACCCCGCTCTGCAACCGCTGATCTGCCCCGACGAGCACGGCCCCGAGCAGGAGCTGGCCAACCGGCTCCGCACCGGCTTCCGCCGGCTGCTGCGGCAGCGTGGTGCCGACCTCTCCTACGGACGCAGGCTGCCGCGCCTGCTGCGCGAGGCCGGCCTCGCCGACGTCGAGGCCGACGCGTACTTCCCGATCACCTCGCCCGCGTGCGACGTCCTCGAGACGGCCACCGTCCAGCAGGTACGCGGCAAACTCGTCGCCGAGGGCCTCGCCACGGACGAGGAGATCGAGCGGCACCTCGCCACCGTCGCGGCCGGCCGCCTCGACCTCGCCACCTCCCCGATGATCTCGGCCTGGGGCCGCCGGCCGGAAGTCGACGGCTCGCGGTCCTGATTCAGGGCTGAACTCGGGGCACTGCCGGCCTGTGCCTCCTCTAGAGTCGGCCCTATGACGGAGGCACCGGCCCTGGACCGTGGCGCGCGGTCACGTGACGCGATACTGGACACCGCCGGCGAGCTGATGTCGCGCCACGGCTACGCCGCCACATCCATCTCGATGATCTCCGCCGCATGCGGTCTGCCGGTCAGTTCGATCTACTGGCACTTCCGCAGCAAGGACGGGATCTACGTCGCGGTGCTGGAGCGTGCCAGGATCGCGCTGCTGGCGGCCCTGCCTCCGGCCGAGGTGCCGGGCGCCGACGTCGCGCGGCGTCTGGACACCTTTCTCACAGAGCTCGCGGGCGCGTTCCGGTGCCACCCGCGAGGTGTGAAGCTGTTGTTGGGGCTGGGCATGGTGCAGAAGGACGCCAGTGCGGCGGCCGTGGCCGAGGTGCGCCACTACCGGGACGCGCTGGTGGCCTGGGCCCGGGATTCCGTGAGCTCGGTCTTCGCACTGAGTGACCGCCCCGAGGTGGCGGACGAACTGGCGCGCTTCACCTTGAGGATGACGAGCGGAACCGCGGTGGCCCGGTGGTTCGAGCCGGACGCGGCCTTGGAGACCGAACCGCTGCGCGTGGCCTTGCTGGCCTTGGCCACCCACCACGGCGTTCCCGTGCGGGGCGTCCCTGGCGAGGACGCGCCCTCCGGCGGCTTCACGAGCAGGGAATGACGATCAGGGAATGACGACCGGGTCCCGTCAGGGACAGGACAGGGCCGCGAAGGCGGCTGTGGCGCGGGCCGGAGTGGGGCGCGGGTGCGGGACTCTCACCCGTCGCTCCAAGTGACGGTGCGGGCAGGGGTTACGGCGCGGGATCATGACGTGGCCTCGAAGGCTCCGATGTCGCAGGCGGCGCCCTGGGGGCGCGCGACGCCGCGCTGATCGGTGGCCGGGCAGCCGTCGCCCGCGTCCAGGGCGGGGCTGCCTGGCCGCAGCGCGACCGTGTCGGTGGGGCCGCCGTTGTCCGCGAGGGGGCCGACCAGGGGCGTGCGGCTGGGCAGATCGCCCGCGGCGGTCAGCCGGCAGCTGCCGTCGCCGTCGAGGTTGTGGCCCTGCGACGTGATGGTGGCGAAGGCCTTCTTGCAGTCGGCGGGCGAGCCGTCGACGGTGTTGTTCGCGATGACGGAGTTGCGCAGCGTCATACGCCCGAGGGGCAGATCGATGATGTCGGGGATCGGCGAGGGCAGGCTGTCGAGATAGGCGGGGGCGATGTTGATGCCGCCCCCGCCATCGCTGGAACTGTTCCCGGTGATGGTCGAGTTGAGGATCTCCACGGGCCCCGTCCCCCTGATGTCGATGCCTCCGCCGTAACCGGCGAGGCTGCCGGGGCGGTCGCCGGGGTTCGTCACCCGGTTGTCGGCGATCGTCGAGTTGGTCACGGTGCCGGTGTCGTCGAACCTGATGCCTCCGGCCTCTCCCGCGACGTTCCCGCTGACGGTGCTCTCGATCAGGTCGAGGTGGGAGTCCGGGACGTTGAAGATGCCGCCGCCGTAACCGGCGGAGTTCCCGGCCACGGTGACCCGTCGCAGCGTCATGTGATGTCCGTTGGCGATCGCGCCCCCACCGGTGTCGGTGATGGGCAGTTCGCGCTGTTTGGTCACCCCGCCGGTGATCGTCAGATCGGACAGCCGGCTGTCCGCCTGCATGCGGAAGGCCCGGTCCAGGCGGTTGGCGTCGATGACGGTGGTCCGTGCGCCCGCGCCCTTGATCGTGATGGGGGCGGCGACGTTCAGGTCGCCCGTGGTGGGGTCGGGGTTGTCGCCGATGATCAGCCGCGGGTCCGGGGGGATCGTCAGCCGGTAGTGGCCGGGAGGCAGCGTGATCGTACTGCCCGGCCGGGCGTTGGCGGCCATCACCGCGGCACGCAGGCTGCACGCGCCCGAGGCGGTGAGACACCGGCCGTCCGCCCCGTCGGCGTCGACCGTGTCGGACGTGGTGTCCACGGTGAACTCCGTGGGCCCGGAGGGCGCGGGAGCGGCGGCATGGGCGAGCGAATGTGAGGCGGTGGCGAGGAGGACGACGGCGATAGCGGCCGTGACGGCTGTGCACTTCATGTGGAACCCCTCTCGGCGAGGCATCAGGGCGTACCAGGACTCGGCTTCTGCGAGGACTTCGTGCTGGTGAGCGATGCGCGGCTCGTACGGGGAACGGCGTCGGCGCTTCCGGGGCGCGCCTCGTGGGTGCCGCCCGCGGTCTGGAGGGAGCGTTCCATTCAGACGGTGCCGTGTCCACCGGCGGACCGGAAATGGCCGAATGGGGATGTCACCGCGACGGGGTGGGGAGCCGAACCAACCGAGGGCGGCGGTGGAGATCCTCGCGGAGGAGGGCTACCGCGGTCTGACGGTGAAGAAGGTCGGCGACCGCGCGCGTTGCTGGTGCTCCTCGGCGAGGCGGTCGGCAGCGCCGACGGGATCAAGGGCGTGATGGCCGAGCATCTCAGCCAGGGTCGCGGCGGCGGCCGGTCAGATGACAGGCCGCAAGGTCAAGGCCGCCCTCACCCCGGGTCCCCTTCCCCCTGCATGAAGCCGGCGGCGTCGAAACCCGGTTCCAGTTCCACACCGGTGGCGTTCAGGAAGAAGGCCAGCATGTGGTACTGCCCCACCAGCATGGCGATCTCGATCAGTTCGGCGTCGCCGAAGTGCTCGGCCAGAGCCTCCCAGGTCGTGTCGGACATCGTCGCCTCGCGGTTCAGCTCGTCCGCCGCCCGCAGCAGGTGCCTCTGGAGATCGGTCCAGCCGGGTGCTTCCGGGCCCTCGGTGACGCGGTCGATGTCCGCGTCCGTGACACCCGCGGCCCTGGCCAGGGGAAGGTGCCGTCCCCACTCGTACCGCGCGCCGGTGTTCCACGCTACGCAGGATCAGTAACTCGCGCAGCTCTTCCGGCAGTCGGCCCCTGAGGAGCAACTGGCCGCCGAACGGCAGGAACTGCTCGTAGAGATCGGGGTGGCGCACGAGGGTGGTGAAGATGTTCGGGATCCGGTTCCCATGGTCGTGGGGTGCGACGGCCAGCAGTTCACGGGTCCGGGCGTCCCACTGATCCTCGGGGAGCGGGATCAGCCGCGGACGGGCCTGCCCGGCGGCTTCGTTGGGCTGCGACATGGCGACCTCCAGTGTCCGAGGGGTTCACCCTAGGAGGCCGCCCGAGCGCCTGGCAGGCGGATGTCCGGGATGATCAGCGGCCGGGGTCGAGAAGGATCTTGCGGACGCCGTCGGAGCGGCCAGCGAACAGTTCGTACGCCGCCGGGCCTTCGGAGAGGGCGAAGCGGTGGGAGACCACGACCTCGGGCTGGATCCGGCCGGCCCGGGTGAGGGCGATCAGGGGCGGGAGTTCGTAGTGCACCGAGCACAGCCCGATGGCGAACTCCAGTTCCTTGATCTGCGCCAGCCCCATATGGAAGGGGAATGCCTTGTTCTGGCTGACCCCGATGACGCTGACCCGGCCGGCCTGCCGGACGGACTTGAGGGCGAGCTGGATGGTGGCGTCGGAGCCCACGGCCTCCACCACGGCGTCCGGCCCGCGTCCGCCGGTCATGTCCCGGATGGCCGACCGCGCGTCATCGCCTTCGACCGGCTCGACGCCCAGGCCGGTGGCGAAGACACGGCGCTCCGCGACCAGGTCCACGCCCAGCACCCGTGCCGCGCCCATCGCGAAGGCGGACTGGGCGGCCATGAGGCCGACCGGGCCGAGGCCGATGACCAGCACGGTCTCGCCGGGCTGGATGCGGGCCCGGCGGCAGCCGTACCAGGCGGTGGGGGCGTTGTCCGTGAGGACGACGGCGGCCGCGTCGGAGATGTCCTCGGGCAGGTGCACCAGATTGACGTCGGCGTAGGGTACGGCCAGGACCTGGGCCTGGCTGCCCTGGAGCTGCGGGCTCACGCCGTAGCAGAGCTCCGTGCTCGACTTGGCGCGCTCGCACCGGGCGGTGAACCCGGCCGCGCACGGCCCGCAGTGCGTACAGCCGGCCGAGGCGGGCACCAGGACCCGGTCGCCGGGCTTGAACCGGGTGACCTGGCCGCCGGTGTCGACCACCACGCCGACGCACTCGTGTCCCGGTGTGTAGCCCAGTTCAGGGCTGAACCCGTGGCCGCCGTAGATGTGCAGGTCGCTGCCGCAGATACCGGCCGCGGTCACGCGCACCACCGCGTCGGCGGGGCTGGTGACGGCCGGGTCGGGGACCTCCCCGTAGCGGATGTCGTGACGGCCGTGGTAGGTCAATGCCTTCATCGGATCTCTCCCTCCCCTTCTCCTCCTCCCTCCGGTCCGGTCAGTCGGCGATCTTCAGCACCAGCTTGCCGCGGTTGTCACCACGGAACAGGCGCATCAGGGTGTCGGGGAACTCCGCGACCGAGCCGGACACCACGTCCTCCAGGGACTTCAGCCGGCCCTCCGCCCGCCACGTCGCCATCTGCGCGATGCCCTCGGCGTACCGGTCGGCGTAGTCGAACACCACGATGCCCGTCATCGTGGCGCGGTTCACCAGCAGCGACAGGTAGTTGGCGGGGCCCTGCGGCTTGGTGCTGTTGTACTGGGAGATAGCGCCGCAGACGACGACGCGGGCACCGCGCGCCAGCCGCAGCAGCACCGCGTCCAGGACGTCTCCGCCGACGTTGTCGAAGTACACGTCGACACCGTCGGGGGCGTGCTCGCGCAGCGCCTTGCGGACGTCCTCGTTCTGGTAGTCGATCGCGGCGTCGAACCCGAACTCGTCGACCACCATCCGGCACTTGGCCTCGCCGCCGGCGATGCCGATGACCCGGCAGCCCAGGATCTTGGCGATCTGCCCGACGACGCTGCCGACGGCCCCGGCCGCTCCGGAGACCACGACGGTCTGCCCGGGCTCGGGACGCCCGGCCTCGATCAGTCCGAAGTAGGCCGTCAGGCCCGACATGCCGAGCGTGCCGAGATACGTCGACAAGGGGGCCGCCGCCGGGTCGACCTTGGTCACGTCGCGTCCGTCCGACAGGCAGTACTCCTGCACGCCGAACGAGCCCGACACATGGTCGCCGACCGCGAATCCGGAGTGCCGGGAGGCGATCACCCTTCCGACCGCGCCGGCGCGCATGACCTCGCCGATCTCCACCGGCCGGATGTAGGACCGGCCGGCGTTCATCCAGCCGCGCATCGCGGGGTCGATCGACAGACAGAGCACCTGCACCAGGAACTCGCCGTCGCCGGGCTGCCCGGCTGGCTCCTCGACGTGCTCCCAGTCGGTGGGCCGCGGCTCTCCCACGGGACGTGCGGCCAGGCGCACCTGGCGGTTGATAGTGCTCATCTCCGGCGGCTCCTTCGAGTGTCATACCGGCTAGTCGGTATGGAGGGGGAGCGTACGGGTGCCGTGCCGTCCGGGACAAGAGGGGGCCCGGTGCGATGTGCGGCATGTGCCGGGGCGGCCTACTCGCCGGGCAGTCCGTGATCGCGGACGGCACGCGCGGTCGTGCCCCACCAGCGCCGTGCGTAGCGGCTCAGGACGGCTGCCTCGCTGAGCCCGGTGTTGCGAGCGACCTGGGCCAGCGGCAGATCGGACTCGATGAGCAGCTCCGCGGCCCGTTCGCGCCGGACGTCGTCGAGGACTGCCGCGAAGGTGGTTCCCGCCGCGAACAGATGACGCTGCAGGCTCCTCGGCGACATGCCGAGTGTGCGTGCGGCGAAGGCCAGGGTGCCGGGGCCGGTGCCCAGTGACCGCTTCAGAAGTGTTCTGACGCGCCTCGTCATCGCGCTGCCCGTGACGGAGGGCTGGGCCGCGAGGTAGGCGAGCGCCACCCGGCGGGTCAGCTGGTCGCCGCCCTGGACGGGGCGTCCGGGGAGATCACTCGCGACACGCAGGAGGGCTTGCGGCCGGGCGAAGTTCACCTGGGAGCCGAACAGTTCCTCGTAGCGGGCGCGTGCGGCCACGGCATGATGCGGCAGTTCGACGGTCCGCAGGCCGTACGGCCCGTCCAGCAAGGAGATCAGGACGCGGTGGAGGAAGAGCAGACCCATCTCGACGCTCTGCGGGGGCACCCGGGCGCCCGGTGGGTAGCCGTACCGCATGGCGACCGCCGTTCGGTCGCCGTGCGGGTCGGGGCCCAGGGCCACGCTCAGGTTGCGGTCGTGGACGAACAGGTAGCGCGACGCGCATTCCAGGGCTTCGGCGACGGTCGCGGAGTTCTGCACGGCAACGGCCAGCGGGCCGAGCATGCTGAGGTCCTGTTCGAGGGCGACCCGCAGTCCGAGGTCGGGGCAGCCGAGCCGGCGAGCGGCGGTTTCGAGGAGCACGGCCACGGTGGTGTCCTGCACCAGCAGCTCATCGTCGTCGAGCACGCCCCCTGGGGCTCCGGCCGACCGCGCCAGGGCGTCGGCGTCCCCGCCGAGCGCCTCGACGGTCCGCCGGACGCCACGCAGTGCCGCTGAGCGCACCCAAGCCATGCCCTCCATCGTCCGGGCCTGGCGCGATCGGTCAAGTCTGTGGCGCGATCGGTCAACGATGTCCGCTTCCAGCGCGCCTACGTTGATCTCAGCCATCGGGTGCTCCGCTCGATCGACCCGGTGACCCCGAGATGCCCGGGAGGCAGGATGACGCACCGCACCGTGCTCGTCGAACAGCGCGGCAACGTCCTCGTGGCACGGCTCGACAGCCCGCCCTCCGCGCTGATGACCCGAGAGATGGTCCTGGAGCTCGGGGCGCTGGCACGCCGTGCGGACGCGGATCCGGCGGTGGGCGCCGTGGTGCTCACGGGCACCCACGCGTCGCGGTTCCTCGCCCACTTCGACGTACGGCTGATCCACGGGGGCGCCAAGCGGTCTCCCAAGGTGCGCGCCTCGGTCATCCGCGCCGGGCTCCGGCTCACCGGCGCGGTGCTCAAGGCGCCGGGCGGGAGTGCGGTGCTTGCCCGCTCGCCGCTGGTGGGGCTCATGGCCTGGGAGCAGATGAAGGACGTCCTCCACGCCATCGAGACCTCGTCGGCCGTCTGGATCGCGGCCCTGAACGGCGACACCGGCGGCGGGGGCTGTGAGCTGGCGCTGGCCTGCGACTACCGCTTCATGGCCGACGGGCACTTCGGCATCTCCCAGCCGGAGATCCTCCTCGGGTTCCCGCCCGGTTCCGGCGGCACCCAGCGGCTGGCACGCCTGCTGGGCGGACGCCGGGCACTGCAGATCTCCCTGGAGGGCACGCCCGTCAGCCCGGCCGAAGCCCGGGAGATGGGCCTGGTGGACAGGGTCGTACCACCCGACGCGCTGCTCCAGGAGGCCGTCGAGCACGCGGCCCGGCTGGGCCGACGGCCGAAGGCGGCGATCGGGGCCGTGAAGCGGGCCGTCCGGGAGGGAGGCTCCCTGCCGCTCCGGGAAGGACTGCGGTTCGAGGGCGCCGAATGGCTGGCGGCCACCACGACTTCGGAGTCGCTGGAAGCCCAGCGCGCGTACCTGGCCCGCACCAAGGAGCTCGGTGACGTCGCCGGGCTGGACCCCTCGACGCTCGAAGAGGCGGTGGCGCGCGGACGGTTCGCCTGACGGCCGGCCCGCCGCGCTACTCCTGTCCGGGGACAGCCATCTCCCCGAGGAGCGACCAGTCGTCCTGCGGAATCGTCGCGTTCACGATGCGCGGCGTCTCGGCCAGATGGGGCGGCAGCGTCTGCTGCGCCGCCTTGAAGTGCGCGGACTGCACATGCGCGGCCCCGGCCTCGTCGTCGCGGAAGGCCTCGACCAGGACGTACTCCGTCGGCTCGTCCACGCTGCGCGACCAGTCGAACCACAGACAGCCGGGCTCGGCGCGCGTCGCCCGCGTGAAGTCGGCGCTGATCTCGGGCCAGCGGTCGGCGTGCTCGGGACGGACTCGGAACTTGGCGGTGATGAAGATCATGGGATTTCCTTCGCTGAGTGTGCTGACGCCGACACGATCGTACGAGCCCGGCCGGCTGGCGACTTGACCGGGAGCGGCGCGGATGATCAGGAGGAGCGGCGCGGGTGCACCGCTCCCTCCGTGGTGGTCAGCGGGGCGCCGCTGCCGCCCCAGCGCAGTGCGACGATCTCGGCGGCGACGGACACCGCCACCTCCTCGGGCGTACGGGCCCCGAGATCGAGGCCGACCGGTGAGCGCAGCCGGGACAGCTGGTGTTCGGTGAGACCGGCCTCGGCCAGACGTTCCGCCCGGTCGGCGTGGGTCCGGCGGCTGCCCATCGCCCCGATGTAGGCGGCCGGCCGGCGCAGTGCCTCCTGGAGCAGCGGCACGTCGAACTTGGGGTCGTGAGTGAGGACGCAGATCACCGTGCGCGCGTCGGTGTCCGTGTCGCGCAGATAGCGGTGCGGCCACTGGGCCACCACCTCGACGCCCTCGGGGAAGCGCCGGGGCGTGGCGAAGACGGGCCGGGCGTCGCAGACGGTGACCCGGTAGCCGAGGAAGTCGCCGATGCGGGCCACGGCCGCCGCGTAGTCGATGGCGCCGAAGACCAGCATCCGCGGCGGTGGCGCGAACGACTCCAGGAACACGCTGACGGAGTCCTCACGGCGCTGCCCCCGCGGCCCGTAGTGTCGTAGTCCGGTGCCGCCCAGGGCGAGCTCGCCCCGGGCGTCCGCGGTGACGGCCGCGTCCAGGCCGCTCGCGCCGAGCGTGCCGGCGAAGCGGTCCGGCCGAACGGCGAGCGTGGCACCGCGCGGCGCCGGGCCGTCGGTCACCGTGGCGAGGATGACCGGCTCACCCGCGGCGACCGAGGCGGCGACCGTGCCGAACGCGGGATCCCGCTCGGGCGTCACCGGACGGACCAGCAGAGTGATCTCGCCGCCGCAGGTCAGGCCCACGGCGAAGGCGTCGTCGTCGCTGTAGCCGAAGGTCTCGAGACGCGCCTCGCCGCTCGCCACGACATCCCGCGCCAGCTCGAACACCGCGCCTTCGACACAGCCCCCGGACACACTCCCCACGACCTCCTCGCCCGGGCCCACCGCCATCGCCGCACCCGGGTCGCGCGGCGCGCTGCGGCTGACCTCGACGACCGTCGCGAGGCCGAACGGAAGCCCGGCCGCATACCAGCGGCCCAGCGCCGGGAGGATGTCACGCACGATCCGCTCCTTCCACGCACCGCACCGGGTACCCCGGCCGGGGTTAATTCCGTTGTGGCCCCTCGGGCCGGTCTGCTGCACTGCACGGGACAGCGACGTCACCGAGTCCCGAGGAGCAGCAGATGCGCACTGCGTTCATGTCCCCCCAGCAAGGAACGGACCTCTCTCCGAAGGACATGACGCTTCGTGCACATGCTCAACCTTGGAATCCTCGCCCATGTCGACGCCGGTAAGACCAGCCTGACCGAGCGGTTGCTCCATTCGGCCGGGGTGATCGACGAGATCGGCAGCGTCGACGACGGGAACACCCGCACCGACGCCCTCGCGCTGGAGCGGCGGCGCGGCATCACCATCAAGTCCGCGGTCGTCTCGTTCCCCCTGGACGGTGTGACGGTCAACCTGATCGACACCCCCGGCCACCCGGACTTCATCGCCGAGGTGGAGCGCGTGCTCGGCGTGCTGGACGGCGTCGTGCTCGTCGTCTCCGCCGTCGAAGGGGTGCAGGCGCAGACACGGGTGCTGATGCGCACGCTCCAGCGGCTGCGCATCCCGACCCTGCTCTTCGTCAACAAGATCGACCGGCGTGGCGCACGGTACGAGGAGGTGCTGCGGGCGATCTCGGCCCGGCTGACACCCGCGATCGTGACGATGGGAACCGCGACCGGCCTCGGCACGCGCGGGGCTCGCTTCACGCCCGGGCCCGTCCCGGCCGCGCTCGACGTCCTCACCGGCCATGACGACACCCTGCTGTCCGCGTACGTCGAGAACACCGTCACGGACGCCCTTCTGCGCGCCTCTCTCTTCGCTCAGACCCGGGAGGCGCTGGTCCACCCCGTCTTCTTCGGCTCCGCCGCCACGGGCGCCGGTGTGGACGCGCTCCTGGCGGGCATCGAGGAACTGCTGCCCCCGGCCGCCGGGGACGCGGACGGGCCGGTCTCCGGGACCGTGTTCAAGGTCGAGCGGGGCCCGGCGGGGGAGAAGGCCGCCTACGTCCGGCTGTTCTCCGGCACCCTGCGCACCCGCGACCGGATCCCGTTCGGAACGGACGGTGCCGAAGGCCGGATCACCGCGATCAGCGTCTTCGGGCAGGGCACGGACACCCGCGGCGACGCCGTCGTGGCCGGGCAGATCGCCCGGCTCTGGGGCCTGGGCGACATCCGCATCGGCGACGCGATCGGCGAACCCCGTAAGGCGTACGAGCACTTCTTCGCCCCGCCCACCCTGGAGACCGTCGTCGTCCCGGGCCCGGACGTGAACGGCGGCGCACTGCACCTCGCTCTCACCCAGCTCGCCGAACAGGACCCGCTGATCGGCCTGCGCCACGACGAACGGCGGCAGGAGACCTCCGTGTCCCTGTACGGCGAGGTGCAGAAGGAGGTCATCCAGGCCACCCTCGCCGAGGAGTACGGACTCGCCGTCACCTTCCGCGAGACCACGCCGCTGTGCGTCGAACGGCTCGTCGGCAGCGGGCAGGCCGTGGAGTTCAACAAGAAGGACGCCAACCCGTTCCTCGCGACGGTCGGCCTGCGCGTCGACCCCGCACCGGTCGGCTCCGGCGTCGGCTTCCGGCTGGAGGTGGAACTCGGCTCCATGCCCTACGCCTTCTTCAAGGCCGTCGAGGACACCGTGCGCGAGACCCTCGACCAGGGCCCGCACGGCTGGCGGATCCCCGACTGCACCGTCACCATGACCCACAGCGGCTACTCGCCCCGCCAGAGCCACGCCCACCAGGGCTTCGACAAGAGCATGTCGAGCACCGGCGCCGACTTCCGCGGTCTGACCCCGCTGGTGCTCGTCGAAGCGCTGCGGCGGGCCGGGACCAGGGTGCATGAGCCGATGCACCGCTTCCGTATCGAGGCCCCGGCCGACACCCTCGGCGCGTTGCTGCCGGTGCTGGCCGCGCTCGGCGCCGTACCGCAGACGACCGAGACCCGGGGCGCCGGATGCGTCCTGGCGGGCACGGTGCCCGCGGCCCGGGTGCACGAACTGGAGCAGCGGCTGCCCGGGCTCACCCGCGGCGAGGGCGAGCTGGAGAGCGTCTTCGACCACTACGCGCCCGTCACACACGGCACGGTTCCGCGACGCCCGCGCACCGACCACAACCCGCTGAACAGGAAGGAGTACTTGTTGAATGTGACACGAAGAATGGCCGGATGACGTGTGCGAGCCGGCCGAGCGGGAACTTACTCCAGAGTCAGGGGTGTTGACGGTGTCCTGATATCGCCGGACTGTAGTGGACATGCCAACTATTCGGGCACGTCTCCTGGTTGTCCTGGCTGTCCTCTTCGGCTCCCTGACGGTGGCGGGCGTGCCCCCCCCCCCCCCCCCCCCCCCACCCCACACCCACGGGTTGGACCCCCCCACCCGCACCGTGGGGGA
>NZ_JBSHKH010000135.1:15602-22413 GCF_053643595.1 Streptomyces sp. NPDC055506
TTTGGTCACACCCAACCTTTGGGGCCCGTCCTCGGGTGTGCGGGGGCGCACCTGGGGGCCCCCCGGGGGGGGGGGGGCGCCCCCCCCCCCACCGCCGCGCCCCCTCCCGACTCCCTCTGGTTCGACGACCCGAC
Organism: Streptomyces sp. NPDC055506; assembly: GCF_053643595.1. Classification (NCBI taxonomy): domain Bacteria; kingdom Bacillati; phylum Actinomycetota; class Actinomycetes; order Kitasatosporales; family Streptomycetaceae; genus Streptomyces; species Streptomyces sp. NPDC055506. Next base: position 15,737 of record NZ_JBSHKH010000135.1, read on the forward strand.
CGTCACCGTGCGGGACGGCCGCTTCACCGACGCCTCCGGCCGCGATCTCGTGCTCCGCGGCTACAACGTCTCCGGCGAGACCAAATTGGCGGAGAACGGCGGCCTGCCCTTCGCCTCGGCCGCCGACGCGAAGAAGTCGGCAACCGCCCTGCGCGCCCTCGGCGGCGGCAACACCGTCCGCTTCCTGCTCTCCTGGGCCTACGCCGAGCCCGAGCGCGGCAAGGTGGACACCGCCTACCTGGCCGCCGCCACCGAGCAGATGCGGGCCTTCCTCGACGCCGGCATCCGCGTCTACCCCGACTTCCACCAGGACCTCTACTCCCGGCACCTCTTCGACGCCGACAGCTGGTACACCGGCGACGGCGCGCCCAAGTGGGCGGTGGACGCCGGGAAATACCCCGACGAGTCCTGCGGGATCTGCCTCTTCTGGGGGCAGAACATCACCCAGAACGAGGCCGTGAAGCGCGCCTCGTACGACTTCTGGCACAACGCGCACGGTGTGCAGGACGCCTTCCTCGCCACCGCCGAGAAGACCATGACGTACCTCAGGCAGCACCTGGGCGCCGACCCGTTCAAGGGCGTCGTCGGCTTCGATCCCTACAACGAACCGCACGCGGGCGTCTACGACTCCGGGCAGACCAGCCGCGCCTGGGAGAAGGACGTGCTGTGGCCGTTCTACGAGAAGTTCCGGGCCCGCATGGACACTGCAGGCTGGCGGGACAAGCCCGCCTTCGTGGAGCCGAACCTCTTCTGGAACGCCAACCTCGACTTCCAGAAGCAGGAGGGCGGCCTGCTGGACGCCGGCACGCTCGGACCGCGCTATGTGTTCAACACCCACTTCTACGACCAGAAGGCCATCTCCGGCGTCTTCATGTGGGGCAAGGCGGCCGACGGCCAGTACGTCAACGACTTCCGTACCGTCCGCGACCGGGCCGCCGCCGCGCGGACCGCCGCCGTGGTCAGCGAGTTCGGGCACCCGCTGGCCGGCAATGTCTCCGACAAGGCGCCGACCGTCCTCAAGGGGATGTACCAGGCCCTCGACTCACGCCTGAAGGGGGCCGACTGGTGGTCCGACCCGGCCGCCTCGGGGCCCGTGCTCTCCGGCTCGCAGTGGCAGTGGGACATCTACAACGGCCGGCACCGCGAGCCGATGAACGGCAACCCCGACAAGGTCCTCACCACCGGTGACGCCTGGAACGACGAGGACCTGTCCGCCGTACGCCTCGACGACTCGGGCAAGCCCGTGCTGCGCCAGGACGCCCGGCTCCTGGACCGCCTCTACCCGAGCGCCACGGCCGGCAGGACCGTCGGCTTCACCTACGAGGACCGCTCCCGGGACGGCTCGACGACGCTGACCTGGAACCCGGTGCCGAGCTCGCTGCCCAGCGTGCAACGGCTCGTGGGATCGGGGCAGTACGGGCTGCTGCTGTGGCGCTCGGACGGCGGCTCGGCGCCCACCGAACTGCACCTGCCGGCGAGCTTCCCGACCTCGTCCACCACGGTCGTCTCCGACCTGGGCACGGCCCACGCCCCGCCGGCGTACACCTCGACGACCCCGGTCGGCGTGGCGCAGGAGCCGGGCGGCACGGGAAGCCGCCGCCTGCTGCTCACCGCGCCGGACTCGGGCGTCCTGCACTACGCGCTGGTGACCAACGGGGCGACGGCTCCCTCGGCTGACCTGCTGAAGGCGGCCCGCTCCGAGCTGGCGGAATGGGCCGCGAAGGAGGCTGACTAGCCGGCCGGGCTCGTCCAGCCGGCCTCCACATGACCGAGCCGGACGCGCTGCGGGTGGTCTCCGACCGGCACGGACACGACCTTCTTCCCGGTGGCGAAGTCGATGGCCGTGACCTGGTCGGAGCCGCTCTCGGAGACCACGCAACTCCTGCCGTCACCGCTGACCGTGGCCCAGTAGGGCTTGGCGGCGGTGACGAGCGGGCCCTCCTGGAGGGTGGCGCGGTCGACGACCGTGGCGTAGTCGTCCATCGTGCCCGCGACACAGAGCTTGCGGCCGTCCGGGCTCATCGAGAGGCCGTGGTGGCGGGAGTCGTTGACGAACGTGGTGCGGTCGTCGCTGGTCGCCGGGTTCTTCGGCAGGATCTTCGTGCGGGTGATCTTGTCGGTGGCCAGGTCGTACTCGAAGAAGCCGTTGAAGAACGACACCTGGAAGTACAGCTTCGACTCGTCCGGCGAGAACACGGCCGGGCGGACCGCGTCCGAGTAGTCCTTGAGTCCGATCGCGTCCAGGCGCTGGCGCATGTCGATGACCTTGACCTGCTGGTACGTGGTCGCGTCGATGACGGTGATGCGCCGGTCGCCCTTCGTCCAGTCCAGCCACGGGGCGTCGGTCTGCGTGTTCACCTCGCCGATCGACATGTTGTAGATGTACTTGCCGTCCTTGGTGAAGATGTTCTCGTGCGGCTTGTCCCCGGTGGCCGCCTTGCCGAGCTGTCTGCCGGTCTCGATGTCCAGCACGTGCACGGAGTTGCCGGTCGACGCGGACACCGCGACCCGCTTGCCGTCGGGGGAGACCGCCATGTGGTCGGCGCGGAAACCGGACACCGGGAAGCGCCAGTTGATCCGCCCTGAGGCGAGGTCGATCGAGACCACGTCGGCGAAGCTCGGCCGGGAGACCACCACCGACTTCCCGTCCGGCGTGGAGTACATGTCGTCGACGAACTGGTCGTGCCCCTCGCCGACGCTGTTGCGGATCGTCATGAAGGCGATCCACCGGATCGGATCGGCGTTGATCTCCGCCATCCGCTCGTCCTTGTCGGGGACGACGTTGATCCGGCCGATCTTCGCGAAGTCGCCGGTGGATTTGATGACATCGGCGGTGCCTTCCCAGTTGTTGCCCACGAACAGCACCTCGCGCAGCGCGGCGGAGGCGTCCGGGGCGTCCGCGTGGGCGGCGGTCGCGGGGACGGTGAAGGTCAGGGCGAGGGCGGCGGCTACGGAGCACAGGTGCCGTCGTCGGAAAGCAGGCATGACTGCTCCTTGGAATCTGAACACGCGTGGTTTCAGAATGAACTTACTGAAAAGTAAGGAAGGGGCGGCCTTCTCCACAAGACCGCGTGCACGACAAAATCGGTGTTCGAACGACGAAGGGAGAGCCGGTGCCGGGGAGACTCAGAGCGCCGACCGGCCGCTACGGCGGCAAGACGGCCGAGGAGCGGCAGGCCGAGCGGCGCCGGCGATTCCTCGACGCCGCCCTCCAGCTGTTCGGCGACACCCCCGGCTTCCGCTCCACCACGGTCGCGGCGCTCAGCGAGGCTGCCGGACTGTCCACCCGCCAGTTCTACGAGGAGTTCCGCACCCTCGAGGACGTGCTCGCCGCGCTGCATCTCCAGGTCAACGGCTGGGCTGAGGCGGCGGTCGTGGAGGTCGCGGCCGCAGCCGCCGAACTGCCCCTCGTCGAGCGCGCCACCGCGATCTTCCGCGCCTACGCCGGGAACCTCGCGGCCGATCCGCGCCGGATCCGCATCACCTTCGTCGAGATCATCGGCGTCAGCCCGCGCCTGGAGGAACAGCGGCTCGCCCGCCGCGCCGGCTGGGTCGGCCTCATCTGTGCCGAGGCCGACGCGGCCGCCGCGCGCGGGGAGGCCGCACCCCGCGACTACCGCCTCGCGGCGACGGGCTTCATCGGAAGCGTCAACGGCCTGCTGCACGACTGGAGCGCGGGGTGGGTCGACGCGACCCTGGACGAGGTGGTCGAGGAACTGGTCCGGCAGTTGCTGGCGATCCTGCGGCCGCCGGGATGGACTCCCCGGACGTGAGCCGGGCCCGGGTCCGGCCGCGTCCGCCGGTGGCCGCCGCGGGGAAGGCCCGCCGGTAGTCGCCCGGCGACACCCCGATGTGCTTGAGGAAGTGGTGACGGAGGTTGTTGGCCGTGCCGAGGCCACTGAGCTCCCCGACCTTCTCGATCGGCAGGTCCGTCGACTCCAGCAGTGACCGGGCGCGCCCGAGCCGCTGGTCGAGGAGCCACTGGAGAGGCGTCGTCCCGGTGGCCGCCTGGAGGCGCCGGTAGAACGTACGCGGACTCATCGAGGCCCGCCGCGCCAGATCGGCGACCGTCAGCGGCCGGTCGAGGTTCGCCCGCGCCCACTCCAGAACGGGAGCCAGCCCCTCGTCGTCGCTGGGCGGCACCGACAGCTCGATGAACTGCGCCTGCCCGCCCGGCCGGTGGGCGGGCACCACCATGCGGCGCGCCAGCTGGTTGGCGACGTGCGCGCCCAGATCGCGCCGCACCAGATGCAGACACAGATCGAGTCCCGCGGTGAGCCCGGCGCTGGTGAGGACATCACCGTCGTCCACGTAGAGCACCGACTCGTCGACCTGCACCTTCGGATACCGCTCGGCCAGCCGGTCGGTGTGCATCCAGTGGGCGGTCGCGCGCCGGCCGTCGAGCAGCCCCGCCTCGGCGAGCGCGAACGCGCCGGTGCAGAGGGAGACCATGCGGGCGCCCGCGTCATGGGCGCGCCGCAGCGCCGCGACCAACCCCTCCGGCAGCGGCCTGCCCTCGTCGACGCAGGGGTCCGGCACCGAGGGCACGATGACCGTGTCGGCGTCCGCCAGGTCGTCGAGTCCATAGCGGGTCCGCAAGGTCAGACCATGGCCCTCCGCACCCTCCCGCGCCCCCGCTCCCGTCCCGCAGAGCCACAGGTCGTACCAGGGATCGGCAAGATCCGGCTGCGGCTTGCCGAACACGGTGCAGGGGATGCTCAGTTCGTACAGATCCCATGACGGGACCCCGATCTCCTCGGTCACGACCACGGCGACAGAACCAGCACCCATGCCCGGAAGCCTATGGCAGGAATTTGGTGGACGCCGACACCACTGTCACTGTTCCCGATCTTCGCGCCCTGCGAGCGTTGCCGTACCTGATCACGCATCACCCGCACACGTTTCACGAGGAGTTGGGCATGAACGCAGAACCGCAGGCCGTCACGGTGCTCGGACTGGGCTCGATGGGCTCGGCCCTGGCCGCCGCGCTGCTGGACCGGGGCCACCCGACCACCGTCTGGAACCGGACCCCGGACAAGGCCCGCCCCCTGGTCGAGCGAGGCGCCGGACTGGCGGCAACGCCCCAGGAGGCGGTCGCCGCCTCCTCGCTCACCATCGCCTGTGTGCTGGACTACGAGGCGCTGTACACGGTCCTCGACCCGGCCGCCGCCGACCTCGCGGGCAGAACTCTGGTCAACCTCACCTCCGGCTCTCCCGAGCAGGCCCACGAGGCCGTCGAGTGGGCCCGGTCCCATGGGGCCGACTACCTCGACGGCGCCATCATGACGACCCCGCCCGGTGTCGGCGACCCCGCGATGATGTTCCTGTACAGCGGCTCCCGGCAGGTCTTCGAAACCCACCGCCCGACGCTGACCGCCCTCGGTGACCCGCTGTACCTCGGCACCGACCCCGGCCTCGCCTCCCTCTACGACGCCGCGCTGCTCGGCCTGATGTGGTCCACCATGACCGGCTGGCTGCACGGCACGGCGCTGGTCGGCGCCGAGGGGACGCCCGCCGCCGACTTCACCCCCGTGGCGATCCGCTGGCTGACCGCCGTGGCGGGCTTCCTCACCACGTACGCGCCCCAGGTGGACGCGGGCCGCTACCCGGGCGACGACGCCACCGTCGACGTACAGATCGCGGCCATCGACCACCTCATCCACGCGGCGGCGGCCCGGGGCATCGACAACGCGCTGCCCGAGCTGCTGAAGACGGCCATGGAGAAGGCCGGCGCGGCGGGTCACGGACAGGACAGCTACGCCAGCCTGATCGAGGTACTGCGGCCCCCGACAAGGAACTGAGACGGCGAGGACTGAGACGGCGAGGGGCTGAGACGGCGAGGGGCTGAGACGGCTAGCCCGACCCCAGTACCACGAGGTTCACAGCCACTACCAGCGTGACTCCCAGCAGCAGAGCGGCCAGCAGGCGCGCGCGGAGACCGCGGTACACCGCCTCGTACTCGCCCCGCAGTTCCTCCCCGCGGTGTGCCGTCCGCTGCCAGGAGGCCCGGGTGAGGGCGAGGTGCTCCGCCGCGAACAGCCGCTCCACCGCCTGGCGTTGGGCCTCCGGCAGCCAGTCGAGCCCGGCGGTGAAGCGCTGGGCGGCCGCGCGGGCCTCCTCGCGCGCCGCCGCGGCGAGCAGATGACCCTCGACCTCGTGGTGGAACGCCCGCAGGTCCGCGGGGAGACCCTCCATCGCGGTCATCGGAGCGTCAGCTCCCTCTCCGCCGCGGAGACCTCCGCATGGTGGAGGTCGAAGGCCGGGGACTCGCTGCGGATCCGGGGGAGGGCGACGAAGTTGTGGCGGGGCGGCGGGCAGGAGGTAGCCCACTCCAGGGAACGGCCGTAGCCCCAGGGGTCGTCGGCCGTGACCCGCTCGCCGTACTTCGCCGTCTTCCAGACGTTGTAGAAGAACGGCAGCATCGACATGCCGAGCAGGAACGAGGAGATGCTCGACACCGTGTTGAGCGTCGTCAGGCCCTCCACCGCCAGATAGTCGGGGATCCGCCGCTGCATGCCCTCCGCGCCGAGCCAGTGCTGGACCAGGAAGGTGCCGTGGAAGCCGGTGAACAGCGTCCAGAAGGTGATCTTGCCTAGGCGCTCGTCCAGCATCTTGCCGGTGAACTTCGGCCACCAGAAGTGGAAGCCGGAGAACATCGCGAACACCACGGTGCCGAA
>NZ_JBSHKH010000136.1:0-22212 GCF_053643595.1 Streptomyces sp. NPDC055506
GTCGGTGGCCGGTCAATCAGACCTCCGACGCGGACGACGGGCAACAGCTTCTCCCGGTGAGGCGGCGGGGGAGGACCTGTGCTGCGGTCACCGGCCGCCGTACGTCTTGCTCATGTTCTGGTAGAGCGCCTCGGCGTCGCGGCCCAGCTGCGGGCCCGCCAGCCAGGTGTTGTCGGCCGGGCCGATCGAGGTGTTGGACACGAGCACGGACTTGCCGTCGATCACCCGGAACCAGCCGCCGCCGGACGAACCGCCGGTCATGGTGCAGCCGATGCGGTGCATCGTCGGCAGGGTCGGGCTGAGCGCGAACCGGCCGGGGACGTCGACGCACTTGAACATCTTCAGGCCGTTGTAGGGCGGCGCGGCCGGGTAGCCCCAGGCGCCCATCTTGCGCGCCTCGGCCGCGGAGGGGGCGGAGAAGTCCACGTCCAGCGCGGCGCCGACCGTCTCCTCCAGTGACTTGCCGCCGCGCTCGGGCTTCACGTGCAGCACGGCGTAGTCGTACGCGGCCCCCTCGCCGCCGGTCTCCGAGCCGCCCTTGATCCACTGGTTCGAGGTCGAGGCCCAGTCCGCCCACCAGTTGCCGTAGGGGGCGATCTCGGTCGGGTTCGCGTTGGTCAGCTCCGCCTCGGACTTGCCGTAGTCGTTGTAGGCGGGCACGAAGGTGATGTTGCGGTACCAGCCGCCGTTGCCGCCGGCGTGCACGCAGTGGCCCGCCGTCCACACCAGGTTGGACTTGCCCGGATGGTTGACGTCCTTGACGACCGTTCCGGAGCAGACGGCCGGGCCGTCGGGGGAGTCGAAGAAGACCTTGCCGACCGGCGCCGCGTTCCGGTGGTACGGCGTCTTCTCCGCCTGTGCCCGGACGGGCGCCGGATCCGGGTCGCTGACGCCCTGACCTGCTGACGCGTCCTTCGTGGTGACCGTCTTGTCGGCCTCCTTCGCGGACTGCATCCGGTCGGGCTTCCAGAGGCCCTCGATCACCGGGTTGACGAAGTCCTTGGCGTCACTGAGCCACTTGTCCTTGTCCCAGTCCTTCCAGCCCCCGTCCCGCCACTGGTCGGCGTCGATCCCGTGCTCCTTCAGCTTGCCCGCGAGGTCGGCCGGGATCCGGACCTCGCCGCCGCCGTCCGCGGCCTGCGAGGTGGTGGCGTCGGGCTTGTCGCTCGCCGAGTCCGCCGAACCGTCACAGGCGGTGGCCGTGAGTGCCAGTGCGGCGACGAGCCCGCTGGCGGCGAGGACGGTGCGCCGCCCGCGCCTCGGTGCCGCGGACGTACGTGTGGAACGCATGGTGCGATGACCCCCGTTGATGCCTGCTGTGTGTGCTGTGCTGTGCTGTGCTGTGCGTGCTGTGCTTGCTTGGGTGCTGCCGCGTGTGAATGTCATGTGCTTGTCACGCAGAGGCCGCAGCGTGGCCTGCGATGCGTGACTCCCCACTATGCCCGTGGAGTTGGGTGCGAACGGAGGTGGGCCGGTGAAGGTTTCCGTGAGTCCCCGGCCTCACCACCGCGCTGACCGGCCCTGCGGTCAGCGGCCCGCGAACTTCTCGCTCACCGAGTCGTACACGCCCTTGGCCTCGTCGCCGAGACGCGGTCCGGCCAGCCAGCCCGACTTCACCGGGCCGATCGAGGTGTTGGACACCAGAGCCGGCTTGCCGTCCGACCCCGGTGCGACCCAGCCGCCGCCCGACGAACCGCCGGTCATGGTGCAGCCGATGCGGTACATCGTCGGATCCGACGCCGTCAGCGACAGCCGGCCGGGCCGGTCCTGGCACCGGTAGAGCTTCTGCCCGTCGTACGGCGGCGCGGCCGGGTAGCCGATCGCCGTGACGCTCTTCGTCTTCGGTACGGCGGGAGCCTTGAAGTCGACCGGCAGCGCCGAACCGACCGTCTCCTCCAGCGACTTGCCGCCGCTGCCCTTCTCCGGCGTCACATGGATCACCGCGAAGTCGTACGAAGCGCCGTCCCCGCCCGTCGAACCGCCCTGCTCGATCCACTGGTCCGAGGTCTGCGCCCAGTCGCCCCACCAGACACCGTAGGGAGCCACGTCCTCCCTGGTGGCGTTCTCCAGTTCCGCGACCGGCTTGCCGTCGTCGTTGTACGACGGCACGAACGCGATGTTGCGGTACCAGCCGCCCTTCTTGCCCGCGTGCACGCAGTGGCCCGCCGTCCACACCAGGTTGGACTTGCCCGGATGGGCGGGATCCTTCACCACCGTCGCCGAGCAGACGGCCGAGCCCTCGGGGGAGTCGAAGAACACCTTCCCGGCCGTTGGAGCGTTGGCGTGGTACGACGGCGGCACGGCCCGCGCCTCGACGGGCTCGGGCGTGGGGTCGGTCACGCCCTGGTCACCGGCGAGGTCGCTGTCGTCCACGCCCTGGTCGGGCTCCTCGGCCTCCCGCATACGGTCCGGGTCCCAGAGGCCTTCGATGATCGGGTTGATGTACTCGTTGGCCTCGCGCAGCCAGTCGTCCCGGTCCCAGTTCTTCCAGGCGCCGTTCTTCCACTTGTCGACGTCGATCCCGTGCTCGCGCAGCCGGTCCCTGATGTCGTCCGGGATCTTGAGCTTGCCGTCGTCGGAGGCGGAGGCCGACGCGGAGGCCTCACCGCCCGCCGCGGCGTCGCCCGACTCGCAGGCGGTCGCGGTCAGCGCGAGCGTGGAGGCGAGGGCCACGGCGGCGAGCACGGGGGAGTTCCTGCGGCGCGACCACCCCCCTCGGCTGGTGGTGGACGACGGCCGTATGGATCGCATGATCTGACTCCCCCTGATGTGAACGAACTTGGACGAACCGGCCCCTCGGGTGCGGTGTCCGCCGAACTCACGGGGAGTTCTGGCCGACCTCCCGGAGCCCGGGAACGGCACCACACACTATGCGGTGGCTGTGGGGGCGGCCCGACGGAACCGCAACAGTTCCGTCACGGAAAGGATCTTGAAGCAACCCGTAACCCGGTGAGCGGTTGGGGGTTGGTAGCGGTGGGGGGTCTGCTGTCTGTGTGCGGCCCTCTGTGCCCGTGCCCAGTGGGAGGTCAGGGAAGTCGTGGCGGAATCCACCCGTGGGGGATGTGCGTCAGAGGAAGCCGCTGTGGGGCGTACGCCGGTGAGAACCCTCCCCGGTGGTGCGGTCGACGAGGACACGGCACCAGGAACGCGCGCCGCACAGGAGGGCATTCTGCGCCGCCAGTCCGCGCGCGAGTCCGCGGCCCGGACTTATGCCCGGGCCCTGCCGATCGTCCCGGTGCGGGCACGAGGACTGACCATCGAGGGCGCGGACGGCCGCCGCTACCTGGACTGCCTCTCGGGCGCCGGCGCGCTCGCGCTCGGGCACAACCACCCCGTCGTCCTGGAGGCCATCCGCAAGGTCCTCGACTCCGGTGCGCCCCTGAACGTCCTCGACCTGGCGACCCCCGTCAAGGACGCCTTCATCACCGAGTTGTTCCGCACCCTGCCGCCAGGCCTCGCCGGGCGGGCCCGTGTGCGCTTCTGCGGACCGGCCGGCAGCGACGCAGTGGAGACCGCCCGCGAACTCGTCCGCGCGGCGACCGGGCGGACCGGCCTCATCGCGTTCACCGGCGCCTGCCACGGGCGAACCGCGGGGCCGCCCGATACGCCCCCGGACGCCCACGACGTGCGGGTCACCCGCCTGCCCTACCCGCAGGACTACCGCTGTCCGTTCGGAGTGGGCGGCGAGGCCGGTGCCGACCTCGCCGCCCGCTGGACCGAGTCCGTCCTCGACGACCCCGGGTCGGGCGTGCCCCTCCCCGCCGGGATGATCGTCGAGCCCGTCCAAGGCGAGGGCGGGGTGATCCCCGCACCGGACACCTGGCTGCGGCGCATGCGGCATCTCACCGCCGAGCGGGCCGTCCCGCTGATCGCCGACGAGATCCAGACGGGCGTCGGGCGGACCGGCGCCTTCTGGGCGGTCGAACACAGCGGAGTGACTCCCGACGTGATGGTCCTCTCCAAGGCCATCGGGGGCAGCCTGCCGCTGGCCGTCGTCGTCCACCGCGACGACCTCGGCATGGGGGAATCAGGCGCTCCCAGCGGCACCTTCCGCGGCAACCAGCTCGCCATGGCCGCCGGCACGGCGACCCTCGCCCACGTCCGGGAGAACGACCTCGCCGAGCGCGCGGCGACTCTCGGCGCACGCATGCTGGACCAACTCCGAGGGCTGGCAAGCGAGTTCTCCTGCGTAGGTGAGGTGCGGGGGAGGGGGCTGATGATCGGGGTGGAGTTCGTGGATCCCGAGGGGGAAGCCGGGGGAGCGTCGGTGATGCCGGACCGAGCGCCCCGGCCCCTTCCCGCAGCCCCCGAACTGGCCGCCGCGGTCCAGCGGGAGTGTCTGCGGCGCGGCCTCATCGTCGGACTCGGCGGCCGTCACGCGAGCGTCGTACGCCTGCTGCCGCCGCTGACGATCACCGACGAACAGTCGGCCGCCGTGCTGGACCGTCTGGCCGACGCCGTCCGAGCGGCTGCTCGGTGCCATGGGGGCGCGGCAGCGGCGCCCTGTACGCCGTGAGCCTCCATGCCCTGCGGGTTCACGCCGTGAGCCTGCACGGCGTGGGCCCTCGGGCTCCGACCAGTCGGCCGAGGGCAACTCCTCGACTCGCCGCCCCGACCGCACGCCCCTGAACCACCCCACGAGGTACCCGTGTTGAACGCCATCCCCGAGCCCGACGAACGCGCCACGATGCGGGGAGGTTCCGTCGACGCCGGGCTGTCGGGCGCGTCTGTCGAGTCGGGAGTCCCCGGCCCGAGGCCGAGGCCCGCGGCACCTTCCGCCGAAGGGCTGAACCCCGGACCCGTCACCGACCTCCTGGACCACCCCGACCCGCACATCGCCGCCCAGGCGGCCGCCGTGGAGAACCTGCTGCGCTGCTGGGTGCGTGAAAACGACCAGCCCGCCCCTACGGACGGGATCCTCCGCATCCCCCTGCCCGCCAGCGGCACGGCCCTTCTCGCCCCGGTCCGCTACTGGTCCCCGACGGGCTGGCACCGCTTCGGCCCGCCGCGGCTGGCCGACGCCCCCAGCCATGCTCCGCCGGCCGATGCCGTCACGGTCGCCGCCCTGCTCGCCAGAGAGACGTTCGCGGAAGGCCCCGACACCGACCGCGCTGCCGGCGACGGCCTGGGAGGCATCGAGCTGGTCGCGGGTGTCGCCGACTCCCTCCGCCGCGTCGCCGCTTTTGTCAGCGATCGCAGGGAACATCCGGCCGACGGCCCTGACCTCTTCCTCGCCGCGGAGCAGGCACTCGTCCTCGGGCACCCCCTGCATCCGTCCCCGAAGTGCCGCGAGGGCCTCTCCGAGACCGAAGCCCGGCCGTACTCACCCGAGTCGCGCGGTTCCTTCCCTCTGCACTGGATGGCTGTCGCTCCCTCCGTCCTCGCCACCGACTCCGCCTGGACCGAACGCGGCCGCCCTGTCCCCGCCGCCCGGCTCACCGCACGCCTGGCCGGGACCGGCCTGTCGCTGCCGGACGGGGACGCGGGATACGCCCTGCTGCCCCTGCATCCCTGGCAGGCGCGCGAGGTCCGGCACCGCCCGGTGACGGCCGCCCTGCTCGACTCGGGACTGCTCCATGACCTAGGCACTCACGGCGCTCCCTGGCATCCCACCTCCTCCGTACGAACCGTCTACCTGACCCACGCCCCCGCGATGCTCAAGCTGTCGCTGGGCCTGCGTATCACCAACTCCCGCCGCGAGAACCTCCGTAAGGAACTCCACCGGGGCGTGGAGGTCCACCGTCTGCTCCGCAGCGGACTCGCGCAGCAGTGGCGTGCCGTGCATCCGGGCTTCGACATCGTGCGCGACCCGGCCTGGCTGGCCGTCGACGATCCCGACGGCGCGCCATTGCCCGGACTGGACGTGGTGATCCGCCACAACCCGTTCGCTCCCTCCGACGACGTCTCCTGTGTCGCCGGATTCGTCTCGCCACGCCCGAGCTCCCCGGCTGGGCCGGGGGCCCTTCCGGACCGCCCGGAGACGCACGGCCCAGTACTCCGGTCCAGGCTGGCCGAGGTCGTCACGCGTCTCGCCCGCCGGACCGGCCGACCGCACGGGGCCGTTGCCGCCGAGTGGTTCCTGCGCTATCTCCAGCACGTCGTGCGTCCCGTCCTGTGGCTGGACGCCGAGGCCGGCATCGCCCTGGAAGCGCACCAGCAGAACACTCTGCTCCTGCTGGACCCCGAGGGCTGGCCCACAGGCGGCCGCTACCGCGACAACCAGGGCTACTACTTCCGCGAATCCCGGCGGACGGAGCTTGATTCCCGGTTGCCCGGCATCGGAGAGCAGAGCGACACGTTCGTCCGTGACGAGGTCGCCGACGAGCGCTTCGCCTACTACCTCGCGGTCAACAACGTACTCGGCCTCATCGGCGCGTTCGGCTCCCAGGGACTGGCCGACGAGCGGCTGCTGCTCGCCGCCTTCCGCCGTTTCCTCGGGAACGCCGCCTCCGGTCCGGCCCGACTGCACACGTCGCTGCCCGCCCGCCTGCTCGACTCACCGGTGCTCCGCTGCAAGGCCAACCTGCTGACCCGGCTGCACGGCCTCGACGAACTCGTCGGCCCGGTCGACACCCAGTCCGTCTACGTCACCATCGCCAACCCCCTGCACTCCTGACCACCCCGACTGTCTCCGACCACAACCGACCTCCTTCATCCCTCAGGACATGCCCCACCCCCTTACTGAGAGGAGCGTTCCGTGCCCTTCGCCGACCCCACCGCCTTCATCGCGACCCGTGACACCTCGGTCCTCCCGACGGGGGCCGACCTCCTCGACCGTGTCGCCGACTGGGGCCCGGCCGACACCTCCGCGGGTGTCTTCCATCTCGTCCCCGTGCGCGTCGACCGTGACCTTCCGCTCATCAGCCGATGGATGAACGACCCTGCCGCGGCGTTCTGGGAGCTGTCCGGACCGCGGGAGGTGACCGAGGAGCACCTGCGGGCCCAGCTCGCCGACGACGGACGGAGCGTCCCGTGTATCGGCGTGCTGGACGGAACGCCGATGAGCTACTGGGAGATCTACCGGGCGGACCTCGACCCGCTGGCTCGCCACTACCCCGCCCGGCCTCATGACACGGGACTCCACATCCTCGTCGGCGCCGTCGCCGACCGGGGGCGTGGCCTGGGCGGTCTGCTGTTGCGAGCCGTAGCCGATCTCGCTCTCGCGCAGAGGTCCTCCTGCGCACGGGTCATCGCAGAGCCCGACATTCGCAACACCCCCTCCATCGCCGCTTTCCTGACCGCCGGCTTCCGGTTCTCCGCCGAGGTCGACCTGCCCGCGAAACGGGCCGCCCTCATGGTCCGAGACCGGCCTCTCCGGCATCTGCTGTAGCGCTGTGTCACCGCACCATCACTCATTGAACGCGGCGCGTGACGCTGCGGTTCCCACCCGTCGAGGAGCCCAAGGTCTTGATCCCGTCCCCCGCCCCCGCCTTGATCACCCGTTTGTCAGTCCCGGGTCGTAGGGTGGTCGCGCTATGACGAAGCCCTCACTCCCCGAACTCCTGCATGCCGCCGTCACTGCCGTCGGCGGTACGGAGCGCCCCGGTCAGGTGACCATGGCCGAATCCGTCGCGGAAGCGATCGACGGCGGCTCCCACCTGCTGGTCCAGGCCGGCACCGGCACCGGAAAGTCACTGGGCTACCTGGTGCCCGCGCTCGCTCACGGGGAGCGTGTGGTCGTCGCGACCGCCACCCTGGCCCTGCAGCGTCAGCTGGTGGAGCGCGACCTGCCGAGAACGGTCGAATCGCTGCACCCCCTGCTGCGCCGCCGCCCGGAGTTCGCGATGCTCAAGGGCCGGTCGAACTACCTGTGCCTGCACCGTCTGCACGAGGGTGTCCCGCAGGACGAGGAAGAAGGCCTCTTCGACCAGTTCGAGGCGGCCGCTCCCACCAGCAAGCTGGGTCAGGACCTGCTCCGGGTGCGTGACTGGGCCGACGAGACCGAGACCGGGGACCGTGACAACCTCACGCCCGGCATCTCGGACCGGGCCTGGGCCCAGGTGTCGGTGTCGTCGAGGGAGTGCCTGGGCGCCTCGAAGTGTGCGTACGGAGCGGAGTGCTTCGCAGAGATGGCTCGCGAGCGCGCCAAGCTCTCCGATGTCGTCGTCACCAACCATGCGCTGCTCGCCATCGACGCCATCGAGGGCGCCCCGGTCCTCCCGCAGCACGAGGTGCTGATCGTCGACGAGGCCCATGAGCTGGTCTCCCGGGTCACCGGAGTCGCCACCGGCGAGCTCACCCCCGGCCAGGTCAACCGCGCGGTGCGCCGCGCCGCGAAACTGGTCAACGAGAAGGCGGCGGACCAGCTCCAGACCGCCTCCGAGGGGTTCGAACGGCTGATGGAGCTGGCACTGCCGGGCCGGCTCGAGGAAATCCCCGAGGACCTCGGCTACGCGCTCATGGCATTGCGCGACGCGTGCCGCACCGTCATCTCCGGGATCGGCGCGACCCGCGACAAGTCCGTCCAGGACGAGGACGCGGTCCGCAAACAGGCCCTGGCGGCCGTGGAGAACGTGCACGACGTGGCGGAGCGGATCACGAACGGCTCCGAATGGGACGTGGTCTGGTACGAGCGCCACGACCGCTTCGGCGCCTCCCTGCGCGTCGCCCCCATGTCCGTCTCGGGCCTCCTGCGGGAGAAGCTCTTCGCGGACCGCTCCGTCGTCCTGACGTCCGCGACGCTGAAGCTGGGCGGCGACTTCAACGGCGTCGGCGCCTCCCTCGGTCTCGCCCCCGAGGGCACCGAGGGCGACGACCTCCCGCAGTGGAAGGGCATCGACGTCGGCTCACCGTTCGACTACCGCAAGCAGGGCATCCTGTACGTCGCCAAGCACCTGGCACGCCCGGCGCGGGACGGGGATCGCGCGGACATGCTCGACGAGCTCACAGAGCTGATCCAGGCGGCGGGCGGCCGCACCCTGGGCCTGTTCTCCTCCATGCGCGGCGCTCAGCTGGCCGCCGAGGAACTGCGCTCCCGGATCCCGGAGTTCCCGATCCTCCTCCAGGGCGAGGAGACGCTCGGCGAGCTCATCAAGAACTTCGCGGCGGACCCGAAGACCTGTCTGTTCGGCACGCTGTCGCTGTGGCAGGGCGTCGACGTCCCCGGGCCCAGCTGCCAGCTGGTCGTGATGGACAAGATCCCGTTCCCGCGCCCCGACGACCCGCTGATGAGCGCCCGCCAGAAGGCGGTGGAGGACGCGGGCGGCAATGGCTTCATGGCGGTGGCCGCCACCCACGCCGCCCTCCTCATGGCCCAGGGCGCCGGCCGTCTCGTACGGGCGTCGGGCGATCGCGGTGTGGTCGCCGTGCTGGACCAGCGGCTTGCGACGGCCCGGTACGGGAGCTATCTGAAGGCGTCGATGCCCGACTTCTGGTTCACGGCGGACCGAAATCAGGTGCGGAAGTCGCTCGCGGCGATCGACGCGGCGGCACAGCAGACGGAAGCCGGGTGATCCTCGGGGGTCGGTATCCGCGGCGGCGGAGCCACCGCCGACCCCCACCGCCCGCTCAGTCTCAGGCCGCCCCGCGGGTACCGGGCCCGGACAGCACAGGGCCCCGGAACCGGCGCAGGGGTCCCGGGGCCCGGTCAGAGGGCGGGCCCGCTGGGCCCACCCGACGCGGTGCGTGGCGTCAGACGCGGCGCAGTACGGCCACCACCTTGCCGAGGATGGTCGCGTCGTCGCCGGGGATCGGCTCGTAGGCCGCGTTGTGCGGCAGGAGCCAGACGTGGCCGTCCTCGCGCTTGAAGCGCTTGACGGTGGCCTCTCCGTCGAGCATGGCGGCCACGATGTCGCCGTTCTCCGCGACCGGCTGGCGGCGGACCGTGACCCAGTCGCCGTCGCAGATCGCGGCTTCGATCATCGAGTCGCCGACGACCTTCAGGACGAACAGCTCACCGTCGCCGACGAGCTGGCGGGGGAGAGGGAAGACGTCCTCGACGGACTCCTCGGCGAGGATCGGGCCACCGGCGGCGATGCGGCCGACCAGCGGGACGTACGACGCGGCGGGCTTGCCCGCGGTGTCCGTGGGCTGCACGGAGGCGGCCTGGTCCGAGCCGCGCACCTCGTACGCGCGCGGGCGGTGCGGGTCGCGCCGCAGGAAGCCCTTGCGCTCCAGTGCCATCAGCTGGTGTGCGACGGAGGAAGTGCTGGAAAGGCCGACGGCCTGGCCGATCTCCCGCATCGACGGCGGGTAGCCGCGCCGCTGCACTGAGTCCCTGATGACCTCGATCACGCGGCGTTGGCGGTCGGTAAGTCCGGAGCTGTCCGCCCGGATGCCGGGAGGTCGTCCCGGCAAGGAGCGCTTGTGCCCCTCCGGGTTCGTAACTTCGTTCATCGCGTGCACCGGCTCGAGTCGGCCCTGGGAGCGGTCCTGGGCAGTGATGGTGGCACTGTCTGCGGTGGTGGTCACGTCGGCCCCTCTCGATGGTCTCCCTGCTGGACAACGGTAGTTGGTTTCGAAAGGTTGCGCCAAACACACGTTCGAGTGAAAAATCGTGAATCGACTGCCACGATCATGCGTCCGGGTGTATTGGCTGCCGCGTTTCCTGGCGGGCAAAAGGGTCCATTGCTGTACCCTTCACCGCCGGGGTGATCACCTCGTGGACTGTTGCCCCAGTCTGCCATCCGGCATTCCCCTGCCCTGGGGCCATCGGCCATCTGTGCGGGAGTCCCACGCCCCCTCCTCGCGGCGCCCACGGTATCTCCGCATGTGCCGTAGCGATACGGCCGTGCGTGAACGGATGCTGCCGCGCGCGAGTGGTGCGTCCGTTCGCCGGTGAACAGCGGGGCGGCGGCGTGCGGCCGAGGCCGGTGCGGCTCGGCCTGTCGGGCCTCACCTGCGGCTACGCGTGCGACACGCGTGGGTGGCGTGGATGTATGAGCCAATCCCCACATCTAGTGGTTGGATTGCAGCAGCAGCCCACAAGTTGTGGTCCCCCGGGTCTCAGTGCCCATGGTCATCGCCTATGCTTGGGACTGCTTCGTGGGGCGCAAGAGGCCCGGCGAGGCCATTGAGTCTGCTGTGAGGAGGGTTGGGAGTTCATGCACTGCCCCTTCTGCAGGCACCCCGACAGCCGTGTCGTCGACAGTCGTACGACCGACGACGGCACGTCGATCCGCAGGCGCCGCCAGTGCCCTGACTGCTCCCGTCGTTTCACGACCGTGGAGACGTGCTCGCTCATGGTGGTCAAGCGGTCCGGAGTCACCGAACCCTTCAGCCGCACCAAGGTCATCAACGGTGTGCGCAAGGCGTGCCAGGGACGGCCCGTCACCGAGGACGCGCTCGCCCAGCTCGGCCAGCGGGTCGAGGAGGCGGTGCGGGCCACCGGAAGCGCCGAGCTGACCACCCACGACGTGGGGCTGGCCATTCTCGGCCCGTTGCAGGAACTCGATCTCGTCGCCTATCTGCGATTCGCCTCCGTCTACCGGGCGTTCGACTCGCTCGAGGACTTCGAGGCGGCCATCACGGAACTGAGAGAAGAGACGGGACGCACCGACGCGGACGACGGCGACCGCGAGGACACGGGTGCGGGGAGCCAGGAAGACGACCGCGGGCCCGGAGGGACGACACAGGTCCCCGAGCCCGCAGGCGCCGCCGACTGACCGGCGGGCCGGACCCGGACGGCAGCTCCGGGCCCGGCCGGGCGGCGGCGATGTGAAGACCTGTTGCGGGCGATGCGAGTGGGTGCCCGCAACAACAGACAGAACACCGTGCCACGGGAACAACGGGGCACTTCAGGGCGTTTTCGCCCGTACAGGGAGGCGGCATGACAGAGACGGCGAGCGGTCCGGCACGGAGTTCCCGCGCCAAGGGCACCAAGGCGAACAAGGGTCTGCGTATCGAGCGCATCCACACCACCCCTGGGGTCCACCCCTATGACGAGGTGGCGTGGGAGAGCCGTGACGTCGTCATGACCAACTGGCGCGACGGCTCGGTCAACTTCGAGCAGCGCGGCGTCGAGTTCCCCGACTTCTGGTCGGTGAACGCGGTCAACATCGTCACCAGCAAGTACTTCCGCGGTGCCGTCGGCACCCCGCAGCGCGAGACCGGCCTCAAGCAGCTGATCGACCGCATCGTGAAGACGTACCGGAAGGCCGGCGAGGACCACAAGTACTTCGCCTCTCCCGCCGATGCCGAGATCTTCGAGCACGAGCTGGCGTACGCCCTTCTGCACCAGATCTTCAGCTTCAACAGCCCTGTCTGGTTCAACGTCGGCACCAAGCAGCCCCAGCAGGTCTCCGCCTGCTTCATCCTGGCCGTCGACGACTCCATGGAGTCGATCCTCGACTGGTACAAGGAAGAGGGCATGATCTTCAAGGGCGGCTCCGGCGCCGGCCTGAACCTCTCCCGGATCCGCTCCTCCAAGGAACTGCTGTCCTCCGGCGGCAACGCCTCCGGCCCGGTCTCCTTCATGCGCGGAGCCGACGCCTCCGCAGGAACGATCAAGTCCGGTGGCGCCACCCGCCGTGCCGCCAAGATGGTCGTCCTCGACGTGGACCACCCGGACATCGAGGACTTCATCGAGACCAAGGTCAAGGAAGAGGAGAAGATCCGCATCCTGCGGGACGCGGGCTTCGACATGGACCTGGGCGGCGACGACATCGCGTCCGTCCAGTACCAGAACGCCAACAACTCGGTCCGTGTGAACGACGAGTTCATGACCGCGGTCGAGCAGGGCGGCCAGTTCGGGCTGCGCGGCCGGATGACCGGCGAGGTCATCGAGGAGGTCGACGCCAAGGCGCTCTTCCGCAAGATCGCCGAGGCCGCGTGGGCCTGCGCCGACCCCGGCATCCAGTACGACGGCACCATCAACAACTGGCACACCTGCCCCGAGTCCGGCCGGATCACCGCGTCGAACCCGTGCAGCGAGTACATGCACCTGGACAACACGTCCTGCAACCTGGCCTCGCTGAACCTGATGAAGTTCCTGAAGGACGACGGCAAGGGCAACCAGTCCTTCGAGGCCGAGCGCTTCCAGAAGGTCGTCGAGCTGGTCATCACCGCGATGGACATCTCCATCTGCTTCGCGGACTTCCCGACGCAGAAGATCGGCGAGAACACGCGCGCGTTCCGCCAGCTCGGCATCGGCTACGCCAACCTCGGCGCCCTGCTGATGGCGACCGGCCACGCCTACGACTCCGACGGCGGCCGCGCCCTCGCCGGCTCCATCACCTCGCTGATGACCGGTACGGCGTACCGGCGCTCCGCCGAACTCGCCGCGGTCGTCGGCCCGTACGACGGCTACGCCCGCAACGCCGACGCCCACAAGCGCGTCATGAAGCAGCACTCGGACGCCAACGACAAGGCCGTCCGCATGGACGACCTGGACACCCCGGTGTGGGCGGCCGCCAGCGAGGCCTGGCAGGACGTGGTGCGCCTCGGTGAGAAGAACGGTTTCCGTAACTCCCAGGCGTCGGTGCTCGCCCCGACCGGCACCATCGGCCTCGCGATGTCCTGCGACACCACCGGTGTCGAGCCCGACCTCGCGCTGGTCAAGTTCAAGAAGCTGGTCGGCGGCGGCTCGATGCAGATCGTCAACGGCACCGTCCCGCAGGCCCTGCGCCGCCTGGGCTACCTGGAAGAGCAGATCGAGGCGATCGTCGCCCACATCGCCGACCACGGCAATGTGATCGACGCCCCGAGCCTCAAGCCCGAGCACTACGAGGTGTTCGACTGCGCGATGGGCGAGCGGGCCATCTCCGCGATGGGCCACGTCCGCATGATGGCCGCGATCCAGCCGTGGATCTCCGGCGCCATCTCCAAGACGGTCAACATGCCGGAGTCGGCGACCGTCGAGGAGGTCGAGGAGATCTACTTCGAGGCCTGGAAGCTGGGCGTCAAGGCGCTCGCGATCTACCGCGACAACTGCAAGGTCGGCCAGCCCCTCTCCGCCAAGAAGAAGGAGGAGGAGAAGGCCGAGGAGCCCGCGGCCGTCGAGGCCAAGGTCGAGAAGGTGGTCGAGTACCGCCCGGTCCGCAAGCGCCTCCCGAAGGGACGTCCCGGCATCACCACGTCCTTCACCGTCGGCGGCGCCGAGGGCTACATGACCGCCAATTCCTACCCGGACGACGGTCTGGGCGAGGTCTTCCTGAAGATGTCCAAGCAGGGTTCGACCCTCGCGGGCATGATGGACGCCTTCTCCATCGCGGTCTCCGTCGGCCTCCAGTACGGCGTCCCTCTGGAGACGTACGTCTCGAAGTTCACGAACATGCGCTTCGAGCCGGCCGGCATGACGGACGACCCGGATGTGCGGATGGCGCAGTCGATCGTCGACTACATCTTCCGCCGCCTGGCGCTGGACTTCCTGCCCTTCGAGACGCGCTCCGCGCTCGGCATCCACTCCGCCGATGAGCGTCAGCGTCACCTCGAGACGGGTTCGTACGAGCCGAACGAGGACGAGGTCGACGTCGAGGGCCTGGCCCAGTCGGCGCCGCGCGCGCAGGAGCTGAAGGCCGTCTCCGCGCCGAAGAACGAGGTGGCGGCCCAGCCCGCCCCGCAGCAGGCCCACACCAGTGCCGAACTGGTGGAGATGCAGCTGGGCATCCAGGCCGACGCCCCGCTGTGCTTCTCCTGCGGGACGAAGATGCAGCGCGCCGGTTCGTGCTACATCTGCGAGGGCTGCGGCTCGACCAGCGGCTGCAGCTGACGCCGAGCGCCTGAGCCGATGACAGAGGGGCACCGCCTTCGGGCGGTGCCCCTCTTGTCGTCACAGGCCGCGGATGTCACGGCATGGTGCTCAGGCCCGGCGGGCCGCGCCCATCGTCCTGGTGAAGGCCACGGGGTCGCCCTCGAAACCACGGAGGCCGGAGCGGAAGGCCCATGGGCCCGAGCCGTCCCGGGTGAACTCCGCGACCGTCGCCGCCGTCGCCCCGAGGACGCCGCCGAAGTCGTCCTCCGCGAGGACCGTGTACCCCTCGCGGATCCGCAGGCCGGGGTTGACCACGCTGACGAAGGTGCGCTCCGCCGGGCGCTGCTGGATGACGACACCGACCACCACGCGCGCGTACCGGTCGTCGAGACGGTCGAGTTCCAGCGTCATGACCTCGTCGTAGCCGAAGCCCTGGCCGTCCTTGCTGTCCCGGTTGAGGTAGATGGTGCCGTCGGGGGAGCGGCTGTCGAAGTGCACCACATAGGCGGGATCGCCGTGCGGGTCGTCCGCCAGGTACGTCGCCGCGACGAGGTCCAGATCGGTGGACGGCTGCCCTGCCGGACTGGGATCCCACCTCATCGCGATCTCGATCTTGCTCAGTCCCTTGTTGAGCCCGTCCACCAGAGTCCCCTTCCCCGTACCGACCCGCCTGTTCGCCCCAACTGCCGGGCGCTTACGACTGTTTGTCCATCCTGCCACGGGAGCGGGTGCGCGCGTGGGGGAGCGGTCCGGCCGAGAGTGACCGGCGCCACGCTCCGTGGCCTTACCATGGCGCGGTGCTGGTCAAGTGGATTCGCTGCACCGTGGTGGACCGCCGCGGTTTCGAGCGGGGGCAGCGGAAGTGGGCGGGGCTTCTGGGGGAGCCGGGGTTTCGCGGGCAGGGGGGTGGCTGGAGCCGGGGGCGGCCGGATGTGGCGCACATATTCGCGTTCTGGGAGAGCCGCGCCTTCTACGACTCCTTCATGGCGCGGTCCCACGACCGGCTGGCGTCGGCCCAGTCGGGCACCTTCAAGGACGCCCAGGTCAGGCTCTTCGACTACCGCTTCGACGTGAAGACCGGCTTCGAACCGCGCTTCACGGACGCCGACCTGCTGCGCGTGGCGCTCTGCCGTGTCCACGAGGAGCGGGCCGAGCATTTCGTGCTGATGCAGGAGAAGGTCTGGAACCCGGCGATGGCCGGCTCTCCCGGCATGGTGCGCGGGCTGTTCGGCGAGGCGCCCGGGCACGAGTTCCTGGTGCTGTCGATGTGGCGCTCGGACGCCGAGCACGGCAAGTACCGCACCGAGCGCGTGGAGCGGCTCGCCCTGAGGGCCCAGACGGAGGCGGACGTGGCGGCGCTCACCGGGGACATCGTGGGCATGGAGTCGAGCTGGACCGTCTGACCCGGCCGGTCGATTGATCTGATTCGCCATATTTCGGGTGGATTGATTCCGAGCGGCTATGGGCGTGACCTGTGTGACCCGTGGTGCAGGATCCGTGTGACCTACGCTGTATGGGTGGGGTATGAGTGCTGCGCAAGCGCTCACCCGATCTAGGGTCTTGGCATGGCACGACCACGGCGCATCGTCCTTGTCCGGCACGGCGAGTCAACGGGCAATGTTGATGACTCCGTGTACGAGCGTGTACCCGACCACGCCCTGCCGCTGACCGAAAAGGGCCGACGGCAGGCGGAGGCGACGGGCGAGCAACTGCGTGAACGGTTCGGCGGTGAGCGCGTCAGCGTGTACGTCTCCCCGTACCGCCGTACTCACGAGACGCTGCGCTCCTTCCATCTCGACCCCGACCTCATACGCGTACGCGAGGAGCCCCGGCTGCGCGAGCAGGACTGGGGCAACTGGCAGGACCGGGACGAGGTCCGTCTCCAGAAGGCCTATCGGGACGCGTACGGCCACTTCTTCTACCGTTTCGCCCAGGGCGAGTCCGGCGCCGATGTCTACGACCGGGTCGGCGGCTTCCTGGAGAGCCTGTTCCGCAGCTTCGAGGACCCCGACCATCCGCCGAACGTCCTCATCGTGACCCACGGTCTGGCCATGCGGCTGTTCTGCATGCGGTGGTTCCACTGGACGGTCGCGGAGTTCGAGTCGCTGTCCAACCCGGGGAACGGCGAGGTGCGGATGCTCGTTCTGGGAGAGGACGGCAAGTACACCCTCGACCGGCCGTTCGACCGCTGGCGAGATCCCGAACCCTACGGGATCACCGGATAGAGTGGCAGGGCGATGACCGCTGACTCCTCCCATGACGTGCGCCTGGACCGTGCCCTGGCCAGCCTGCGCGGACTGTCCGTCGGGGACGCCCTGGGTTCCCAGTACTTCGTGCCGGTGAACTACCCGCTGCTGAAGCGCCGCGAGGTGCCGTCGGGGCTGTGGCAGTGGACCGACGACACGGAGATGGCCGGTTCCGTCGTCGCCGTCCTGGCCGCCCACCATCGCGTCGACCAGGACGCCCTGGCCCGTTCCTTCGCCGAGCACCACGATTTCGACCGCGGCTACGGCCCTGCGGTCAACCGCCTGCTGCGGCTCGTCCGGGAGGGCGGTGACTGGCGCGAACTCGCTGCCGCGCTCTTCAACGGACAGGGGTCCTGGGGCAACGGCGCCGCGATGCGGATCGCCCCGCTGGGCGCCTGGTACGCGGGTGACCCGGAGCAGGCGACCCACCAGGCGGAGATCTCGGCCTACACCACCCACCAGCACCGCGAGGCGGTCGTCGGAGCGATGGCCGTCGCCGCGGCCGCCTCGTTCGCGGCCGATCCCGGCGGGCCGCCCGGCGCCGAGGCCCTCCTCGACGGGGTCATCGACCTGGTGCCGAAGAGCGCGGTGGGCGCGGGGCTGCGCCGGGCCCGGGACATGCTCGACTACGGCGACCCGGCCACGGTCGCGGCGGTACTGGGCTGCGGCCGGCGGACGACCGCCCACGACACCGTGCCCTTCGCCCTCTGGTCGGCGGCTAGAAGCCTCGGCGACTACGAGCAGGCGTTCTGGACGACCGCGCAGGTCGGCGGGGATGTCGACACCACCTGCGCCATCGTCGGCGGCGTGATCGCCGCGGGCAAGGCGGGGACGCCGCCCGCCGAGTGGGTGGGGCGGACCGAACCGCTCCCGGACTGGGTGCCCGCGGCGGCCTAGCGGCGGCCGCTCTTGCACCTCATCGCGAACTCTCCGTACGTCACGGGAACTCTCCGTGCGCTCCGGGAACTCTCCGTAATCGCCCGCTCGTTGTCGTGACATCCGCCGTGCGAGCCGTCAGGGCACGCAGGCGCCGGAGTGGAGCGATGGGGGTGAACATGGGCGTCCTGCTCGCGGTTCTGATCCACTGGTGGGGCGCTTTCACGCGCCGTCCGGGGAGCGAGCCGATCGGGTACCGGCCCGACAGCCGCCGCCAGGCATGTGTCACGCCCGGCGGCCAGCCGTCGAAGCCGGCTCGTGGTGCTGTCACGTCAGCCGAGTCCCGGCCCGGCCGACCCGGCGAGTGCCTCCAGGTCGCTCTTCCGGACCCGGATCACCAGCCAGGCCGTGGCCAGGGCGAGGACGGCCATCGCCGCCGCCGGGATGAAGGCTGCCGAGATGCCCTGCGCCAGCACCTCGTGCCCCCACGGGGCGGGCAGTTGCTGCGTACGGGCGAACTCCGCCTTCTGCTCCGCGGAGCCCTCGGCCATGAACCGCGGAAGCTGCTTCTCCGCCTCGTCCCGGGTCGCCGTGCCGAAGACCGTCGTCAGGATGGCCAGGCCCAGCGATCCGCCCACCTGCTGCGTCGTGTTGAGCAGCCCGGACGCGGCGCCCGCCTCGTGCGGGGCGACACCGGACACGGCGGTGAGCGTCAGCGTCACGAAGTTCAGTCCCATGCCGAAGCCGAACACCAGCATCGGGCCCAGAACCCCGCTGACGTAGGAACTGTCGGAGCTGATGAGTGCCTGCCAGGCCAGTCCGATCATCGCGAGGGCCGAGCCCGCGAGCATGAACGGCTTGGGGCCCAGCACCGGCAGGAACCGCTGCGACAGACCCGCACCGAGCGCGATCACGACCGTGACAGGCAGGAAGGCGAGCCCTGCCTGGATCGGGCTGTAGCCGAGCACGTTCTGCACGAACAGCACGATGTAGAAGAACATGCCGAACATCGCCGCGGCCAGGCTCAGCATGATCACGTACGTACCGGAGCGGTTGCGGTCGGCGAACATCCGCAGCGGAGTGATCGGTTCCTTGGCCCGGGACTCGATGATCCCGAAGGCCAGCAGCAGGACCACCGCGGCGCCGAAGGACCCGATGGTGAGGCTGTCCCGCCATCCCTCGTCCGCCGCCCGGATGAAGCCGTAGACGAGGGACGCCATGCCCGTCGTCGAGGTCACCGCACCCGCGATGTCGAACCGGCCGGTGTGCCGGTCGGACTCGCTGATGTAGAGGGGTGTGAGCACGGCGATCAGCACGCCGATCGGCACGTTCACGAAGAGCACCCAGCGCCAGTCGAGCCACTCGGTGAGCATGCCGCCGGCGAGCAGGCCGATGGCGCCGCCGCCCGCCGACACCGCGGCGAAGACGCCGAAGGCCCGGTTGCGCTCCGGGCCCTCGGGGAACGTGGTGGTGATGAGAGCCAGCGAGGTGGGCGACGCGATGGCGCCCCCCACTCCTTGCAGCACCCGCGCGGCCAGCAACTGCCAGGGCTCCTGGGCGAGCCCGCCGAGCAGCGAGGCGAGGGTGAACAGCAGGATGCCGGTCATGAAGACCCGGCGGCGGCCGAGGATGTCACCGGCGCGGCCGCCGAGGAGCAGCAGACCGCCGAAGGTGAGCGTGTAGGAGCTGACGACCCAGGTGAGGTCGGTGGTGCTGAACTTGAGGGCTTCTTGAATGTGCGGGAGCGCGATGTTCACAATCGTCGCGTCGAGTACCACCATGAGTTGGCAGGCCGCGATGACGGTGAGTGCGATGCCGGGATGTCCCTCCCGGCGGGCCGCACCTGGCTTCTGGTCCTGGAGCAATGGAGAGGTTGTCACTATGGGTCCCCCACGAGTGCGTTAGTGAACGCTCGCGTTCACTGCCGCGTCAAAGGTAGTGAGGTTCCGACAGTGAACGCAAGCGTTCACTCTGGCTGTCGTCGTTCGGCATGTCCCCCTCTGTGGCCGTTCGGCACG
Source organism: Streptomyces sp. NPDC055506 (assembly GCF_053643595.1). Classification (NCBI taxonomy): domain Bacteria; kingdom Bacillati; phylum Actinomycetota; class Actinomycetes; order Kitasatosporales; family Streptomycetaceae; genus Streptomyces; species Streptomyces sp. NPDC055506. The sequence continues at coordinate 19,770 of NZ_JBSHKH010000136.1, forward strand.
CCCCCACATCCCCGAAATCCCCGCTTCTCTGTGCGTTGGAGAGAGTCAGATGGTTACCCCGAGCTGGGTGGATGCCCCTGCTCAGACAGCCGCCCGCCGCCGTGGTGCCGTGCTCGAGCGTGCGATCCTCGATGCCGCGCTGGACCAACTCAGCACCGTCGGCTGGAACGGCCTGACGATGGAGGGTGTCGCCGCCGGCGCCCAGACCGGAAAGGCCGCGGTCTATCGGCGCTGGCCGTCCAAGGAGGACCTCGTCGCCGACGCTCTGCGTGCCGGTCTCCCTCATTTCGACGCGACACCCGACGAGGGCGGGGTGCGGGAGGACCTCCTGGCGCTGTGTCTGCGAGCCCGGGACGCGATGTTCTCCCGCCCTGGTGTCGCGCTTCGCTCGGTGATTCACGAATGCGATACGACGCAGGCCGAGCGATTCCATGGTGTGATCTTCGACGGAGTCGTGGAGCCCACCATCAAGATGCTTCGAGAGGTCGTCGAGCGCGGGATCCAGCGAGGAGAGGTGCGATCTGACGCTGCGAACGGCTATGTCTTCGACGCCATCCCGGCCATGATGATGTACCGCTCCAAGATGTGCGGCTGCGAATGGCAGGATCATGAAATCGAGGAGATGATCGACCAGTTGATGGTTCCGCTGCTGCGGCCGAGTAGTTCCTGACAGGTGCTCGCGAGGGATGTGACGCCGCCGGGGTGGGCCAGGGTGTCGCGGGCGCTTCCGGGCGGCGTAACCTAGGGGCGCCATGCCGTACGAACCACCTACTCACACCGTCGAGCGCTCCCTTCGAGCCACGACCGGAGCGAAGATCGTTGCAGGTGTCGACGAGGTGGGTCGCGGCGCGTGGGCCGGCCCTGTCACCGTCTGCGCGGCGATCACCGGACTGCGCCGGCCGCCCGAGGGCCTCACGGACTCGAAGCTGCTCACCATCAAGCGGCGCACCCAACTCGCCGAGACACTGCGGACATGGGTGACGTCGTACGCCCTGGGCCATGCATCCCCGGAGGAGATAGACGAACTGGGGATGACGGCCGCGCTGCGGCTCGCGGCGGGGCGTGCGCTGGAGGCCTTGCCGGTCCGCCCGGACGCGGTCATCCTCGATGGCAAGCACGACTATCTCGGTGCGCCCTGGCGCGTCCGTACGGTGATCAAGGGCGACCAGTCCTGCGTGGCGGTGGCCGCCGCATCGGTGATCGCCAAGGTTCAGCGCGACAAAATGATGGCCGAACTGGGTATCGACCATGCAGACTTCGGTTTTGCGGACAACGCCGGGTATCCATCCCCCGTGCACAAGGCCGCACTGGCGGAGCGGGGCCCCACCCCCTACCACCGGTTGTCATGGGCGTATCTTGATGCGCTGCCCCAGTGGCGGCACCTCAAGAAGGTCCGCAGCTGGGCGGACGGAAGTGTTCCGGAAATCGAGGGTCAGCTCGGCTTCGATTTCTGACGGTTCCGTTCGCACGCATGCGCCACCCGCCGACGCGGGCCGTACTAGCGTTTGATAAAAATCAACTCATGCCTCTCATTCCCGAGGAGCCTCAGATTCACGAGAGTGCCCAGGGTCCCCGCGCCACTCCGGCCAGCGGCCGCACCGCGCCGACCCCCCGTCCCGTACCCGGCCCCCGTCCCGCGGCTCCGTCGCGTCCCGGTCGTCCAGGCCCTCTCCGGCCCGCGCCGCCGGTGCAGCGTACGCCGCGTGACGCAGCCGCCAAGCCCGGTCCGTCCGGGCCCGCCGCCGGTGCCGCCGCTCCGGCCGGCCCGCAGATCCAGCTGATCCCCGCTTCCGCACAGGGCGCGCTCGACGCCGCCGAGGAGGCCGTGGACCTGCTCCTGGACTCCGGTCGCGCCCCCAGTGACGTCCTGGTGATCACGACCGGCGAACAGCACCCGTGGGCCATCCACGAGCTGTCCTTCGGTGAAACCTCGTACTGGGCCCAACACGACGCCCGTGACGACGTCTTCTACACGGACACCACCATCGCGGCCCGCGCCGCGTCGCGTCCGGTGGTCGTGGTCGCCGTCAACGGCGGGTCCGAGACCGCGGCCGCGAGCGCGCTGTCCCTGGCCCACTCCCGGGCGAGCACCCTGCTGATCGTCTGTGGTGACCCGCAGCAGATCAACTCGGTGCTGGGCGCGGGGGTCTGAGCCGCTTCCTCGGCGTCCGGTCGGGCGCTGGGGAGGGCTTCAGGCGCCGCTACGGCGGCTCTGCGGGGTGGGCGGTTCGGCATGCCCGCAGGGCTGGACGTCGTTGCTGCGTACGAGCCTTGCCCGGTTGGGAAACGCGTCCTGCGGCCCTGCTCGCGTCGGCACGCACGGGCTCGTCTGCCGTGCCTTGGGGCACGGCACCGCGCCCGATCGACATGGCCGGCCAGAGAACTTCAGCGTGCCGCCGCCGCGCGGCGCAGGACCTCCGAGGCGGCGCCACCGGTGCGCGGC
>NZ_JBSHKH010000137.1:0-22102 GCF_053643595.1 Streptomyces sp. NPDC055506
GCGCGGCCCCCCCCGCCCCCCCCCCGCCGCGGCCGGCCGGCCGCCGGGGGCCGTAACCCGCTCCCCCGGCAAGCGGCGCGCCCGCCCGCGCCGCCGACCACACCGAATCCCCGGCCACGCCCGGCAGCGCCGACGGCGACCGGTCGGGACCGCCCGCTCTGCCCAAGCGCACCCGCCGAGCGGAGATCGCATCCAGTGGCCCCGACGCACCCGACCGCGGCTCCGGGCCCACGCCGGAAAATCCCGGCGGGCCCACGCGCCCCGAGGCCGACTCCGGTGCCGCGCCACAGGACACCGGCTCGGCACCCGGTTCCCCGCTGCGGGGCGCCGGCTCAGGCACCACACCGCTGCCCCGGCGCGTCCGGCAGGCCAACCTGGCTCCGCAGCTGAAGCGGGGGACCGAGCCGCGTACGGAGGACAAGACCGAGCCCGTCGAACGCGACGCCGAGGAAGTACGCAGCCGCATGGCCTCGCTCCAGCGCGGCTGGCAGCGCGGCCGTGACGAGAACGCCGCGGGCGATGCCGCCCACAGCGGCGCAGCACGACAAGGAACGACAGAGGGGGACGGTCGATGACCGCACCGAAGGCGACCGGCCACAGCGCGACCATCAAGGGGGAGCTGAACTGGCTCCTCGACGACCTGGTGGACCGAGTCGCGAGCATCCGCAAAGCCCTCGTGCTCTCCAGCGACGGTTTGGCGACGGGAGTGTCCAGGGATCTGACCAGGGAGGACAGCGAGCACCTGGCTGCCGTCGCCTCCGGGTTCCACAGCCTCGCCAAGGGTGTGGGACGCCACTTCGAGGCCGGCAACGTCCGCCAGACGGTCGTCGAGCTCGACGACGCCTTCCTGTTCGTGACCGCCGCCGGTGACGGCAGCTGCCTCGCCGTTCTCTCGGACGCCGACTCGGACGTCGGCCAGGTCGCCTACGAGATGACGCTCCTCGTGAAGCGGGTGGGCGTACATCTGGGTGCCGCTCCGCGCACCGATCTGCCCGCAGGCGGGTAGTGGGATGACATGAGCGCTGACGGTCAGGGAAGAAGCCACTGGTTCGACGACGAAGCCGGACCGGTCGTCCGTCCGTACGCCATGACACGCGGCCGCACCAGCAGCCAGGGCCAGCACCGCCTGGATCTGATCGCGGTCGTCGTCACGGAACCGCACGGGGACGACCCGGAAGCCGACCACATGCTCTCCCCGGAGCATGTGGACATCGTCGAGCTGTGCCGTGACGTCCCGCAGTCGGTCGCCGAACTCGCAGCGGAACTCGACCTGCCGATCGGGGTGGTACGGGTCCTTGTCGGAGATCTCGTGGACTCGGAATTCGTCCATGTGAACCGGCCCGTACCCCCTGCCGAACTGCCGGACGAGAGTATTCTGCGCGACGTGATCAACGGCCTCCGAGCGCTGTGAGCAGCGCGGAAGCGGGGTACTGACGTGACTGGCTGGCAGTTCTGGGTCGACCGAGGCGGCACCTTCACCGACGTCGTCGCGCGACGCCCGGACGGCCGGCTGCTCACGCACAAGCTCCTGTCGGACAACCCGGCCCGCTACGCCGACGCGGCGGTCGAGGCCGTCCGCACCTTGCTGGCCGACTCGGGCGACCCCGTCGAGACCGTGCGCATGGGGACCACGGTCGCCACCAACGCCCTCCTGGAGCGCAAGGGCGAGCGCACCCTGCTGGTCATCACCCGCGGCTTCCGCGACGCCCTGCGCATCGCCTACCAGAACCGCCCGAGCATCTTCGCCCGCCGCATCGACCTGCCCGAGCTGCTGTACGAACGAGTCGTCGAGGTCGACGAGCGCATCGCCGCCGACGGCACCGTGCTGCTCGAGCCCGGCCTCGACGCCCTCGCCGGGCCCCTCCGGGAGGCGTACGACGACGGGATCCGGGCCGTGGCCGTGGTCTGCATGCACAGCCACCTCCACCCCGCCCACGAACAGGCCGTCGGGGCACTCGCCGCCCGCATCGGCTTCCCGCAGATCTCGCTCTCCAGCGAGGCCAGCCCCCTGATGAAACTCGTCCCACGCGGGGACACCGCCGTCGTCGACGCCTACCTCTCGCCCGTACTGCGCCGCTACATCCGCCACGTCGCCGACGAACTCGAAGGCGTACGGCTGATGTTCATGCAGTCCAACGGCGGTCTCACCGAGGCCGGGCAGTTCCGAGGCAAGGACGCCATCCTGTCCGGGCCGGCCGGTGGCATCGTCGGCATGGCCCGGATGTCGCAGCTGGCCGGCTTCGACCGCGTCATCGGCTTCGACATGGGCGGCACCTCCACCGACGTCTCCCACTTCGCAGGCGAGTACGAACGCGTCTTCACCAGCCAGATCGCCGGCGTCCGGCTGCGCGCGCCCATGCTCGACATCCACACCGTCGCGGCCGGCGGGGGCTCGGTCCTGCACTTCGACGGCTCCCGTTACCGCGTAGGGCCGGACTCGGCGGGCGCGGACCCCGGGCCCGCCTGCTACCGGGGCGGCGGCCCGCTCGCCGTCACCGACGCCAATGTCCTTCTCGGCCGCATCCAGCCCGCCCACTTCCCGAAGGTGTTCGGCGCGAACGGCGACGAGCCCCTCGACGAAGCCCTCGTCCGGGACCGCTTCACCGCCCTCGCGGGCGAGATCCGCGAGCAGACCGGCGACGACCGCACCCCCGAACAGGTCGCCGAGGGGTACCTGCAGATCGCCGTCGCGAACATCGCGTCGGCCGTGAAGCGGATCTCCGTCCAGAAGGGCCACGACGTCACCCGCTACGCCCTCACCACGTTCGGCGGCGCAGGCGGACAGCACGCCTGCATGGTCGCCGACTCCCTCGGTATCCGCACCGTCCTCGTGCCGCCCATGGCCGGTGTCCTCTCCGCACTCGGCATCGGCCTCGCCGACACCACCGCCATGCGCGAACAGTCCGTCGAGGCACCCCTGGAACCCGCCTCCATGCCCGGCGTCCGCAAGACCGCCGAAGACCTGGAAGCGGCGGCGCGCGCCGAACTCCGCGCCGAGGACGTCCCCGAGGAGCACATCGAGATCACCCGCCGCGCGCAGCTCCGCTACGACGGCACCGACACCACCCTCACCGTCGAGCTGACCGAGCCCGACACGATGCGGCACGCTTTCGAAGAACGTCATCGCGCCACGTACTCCTTCACGCTCGACCGACCGATCGTCGTCGAAGCCCTCTCCGTCGAAGCCACCGGCATCACAGAACCCCCCGATCTCTCCGCTCTCGCCCCCTACGAAGCCACCGCCGACGGCAGCCCCGCAGCGCCCCGCACCGTCCGCCTCCACACGGGTGGCGCCTGGCACGACGTACCCCTCCACCGCCGTGAGGGCCTTCCTCCCGGCGATACCGTCACCGGCCCGGCGATCATCACCGAAGCCGGTGCGACGACCGTCGTCGACGACGGCTGGCAGGCCGCGGCGACCGACGACGGGCATCTGGTCATGGAACGCGCCGCGATTACGCAGAGTTCCGATCTGGACACGAAAGTCGACCCGGTTCTGCTTGAGGTCTTCAACAACCTCTTCATGTCCATCGCAGAACAGATGGGCGCCCGCCTCGAGTCCACAGCCCAGTCGGTCAACATCAAAGAGCGCCTGGACTTCTCCTGCGCCCTGTTCGACCCTGACGGAAACCTGGTGGCCAACGCCCCGCACATCCCCGTCCACCTGGGCTCGATGGGCACGAGCGTCAAAGAGGTCATCCGCAGGCGCGGCTCCCGCATGCGCCCGGGGGACACCTACGCCGTCAACGACCCGTACCACGGCGGCACCCATCTGCCCGACGTCACCGTGATCACCCCGGTCTTCGACGCGGCACCGTCGGTCGTCACGGAGAGTGACCCGGAGATCCTCTTCTACGTCGCCTCACGCGGCCACCACGCCGAGATCGGCGGTATCGCCCCCGGCTCCATGCCCGCCGGCAGCCGCACCATCGAGGAGGAGGGCGTCCTCTTCGACAACTGGCTGCTCGCCGAGGACGGCCGCTTCCGCGAGGACGAGACCCTCCGCCTACTCACCGAAGCGCGGTACCCATCCCGCAATCCGAGGACCAACCTCGCCGACCTGCGAGCCCAGATCGCCGCCAACCGGAAGGGCGTCGACGAGGTCGGCCGCATGATCGACGACTTCGGCCTCGACGTCGTCCAGGCCTACATGCGGCACGTCCAGGACAACGCCGAAGAGGCCGTACGCCGCGTCATCGACGCCCTCGACGACGGCGACTACGCCTACGCGACCGACTCGGGCGCCGTCATCCGCGTACGCGTGCGCGTGGACCGCGAGAACCGTGCGGCCACCATCGACTTCACCGGCACGTCGGCGCAGCTGCCCACCAACTTCAACGCGCCCTTCTCGGTCGTCAACGCGGCCGTCCTGTACGTCTTCCGCACCCTCGTAGCCGACGAGATCCCCCTCAACGACGGTTGCCTGCGCCCCCTGAGCATCGTCGTACCGCCCGGCTCCCTGCTCGCCCCCGAGCCGCCGGCCGCCGTCGTCGCCGGCAATGTGGAGACCTCCCAGGCCGTCACCGGTGCCCTTTACGCCGCGCTGGGTGTCCAGGCCGAGGGCTCCGGGACCATGAACAACGTGACCTTCGGGAACGAACGCCACCAGTACTACGAGACCGTCGCCTCGGGCTCCGGCGCGGGCGAAGGCTTCCCCGGCGCACCCGTCGTCCAGACCCACATGACCAACTCTCGCCTCACCGACCCCGAGGTCCTGGAGTGGCGGCTGCCCGTGCGCCTCGAGGAGTTCGCGGTCCGGCCCGGCAGCGGCGGCGCCGGACGGTGGCGCGGCGGGGACGGCGCCGTGCGCCGCATCCGCTTCCTGGAGCCCATGACCGTGTCCACGCTGTCCCAGCACCGCCGTGTGCCCCCGTACGGCATGGCGGACGGCGAGCCGGGCGCTCTCGGCGCCAACCGGGTCGAACATGCCGACGGCGCCGTGACCGAACTCGGCGGCAGCGACTCCGCGGACGTCGTCACCGGCGACGTACTCGTCATCGAAACCCCAGGCGGCGGAGGCTACGGCCCGCCGTCGCCCGACCCCCATCAAGCAGGAGAAGAGATCGATGATCTTCGGGCGTTCTGAGCGCGGCAAGCCTCCGGTCGAGCCCGTCACGCTCAAGATCCTGGTGGCCGGCGGCTTCGGCGTGGGCAAGACCACGCTCGTCGGCGCGGTCAGCGAGATCAGGCCGCTGCGCACCGAGGAACTGCTCACCGAGGCAGGCCGCCCGGTCGACGACACCAGTGGCGTGGAAGGCAAGCACACCACGACCGTGGCCATGGACTTCGGCCGCATCACACTCCGCGAAGACCTGGTGCTTTACCTCTTCGGCACGCCCGGCCAGGAGCGGTTCTGGTTCATGTGGGACGAGCTCTCCGAAGGCGCGCTCGGCGCCGTCGTCCTCGCCGACACCCGCCGCCTGGAGGACTGCTTCGCCGCAGTCGACTACTTCGAACGGCGCTCCATCCCCTTCCTGGTCGGCGTCAACTGCTTCGAGGGCGCCCCGCGTTACCCGATCGAAGACGTCCGCCAGGCCCTCGACCTCGACGACGACGTCCCGCTCCTGATGACCGACGCCCGCGACCGCGAGTCGGTGAAGGAGACGCTCATCGGCGTCGTCCAGCACGCCATGGCGTACGCGGCCGGCCAACGCCATACGGTGACCACCTGACGCGGGCCCGGCCCACCGGCACGGCCCGCACCCCCGCCGACCGGGGTACGGGCCGCGGTCCGGAGAACGAGGCTCCACGCGCGCGTGGTCAGCTCTCGCCGTCCTCCTCCCAGCCGAAGCTCTTCTCCACGGCCTTGCGCCAGTTGTGGTACTCGCGGTCCCGCACCGACGCCTCCATCGACGGCGTCCACTCGACGTCCTTCTGCCAGTGCGCCTTGAGCTCGTCCAGGTCGTTCCACACACCGGTGGCCAGACCGGCCGCGTACGCGGCGCCCAGGCAGGTCGTCTCGGAGACCTTGGGCCGCACCACCGGTACGTCGAGCACGTCCGCCTGGTGCTGCATGAGCAGGTTGTTCTTCGTCATGCCGCCGTCGACCTTGAGGGTGGTGATGTGCACCCCGGAGTCCTGGTACATGGCGTCGACGACCTCGCGGGTCTGCCAGCTCGTCGCCTCCAGCACCGCGCGCGCGAGGTGCGCCTTCGTGACGTACCGGGTCAGCCCGGTGACCACGCCACGCGCGTCGGAGCGCCAGTACGGCGCGAACAGGCCCGAGAACGCCGGCACGATGTACGCGCCGCCGTTGTCCTCCACGCTCGCCGCCAGAGGCTCGATCTCGTCGGCGGTACGGATGATGCCGAGCTGGTCGCGGAACCACTGGACCAGCGCGCCCGTTATGGCTATCGACCCCTCCAGACAGTAGACCGGCGCCTCACTGCCGATCTTGTAGCCCATCGTCGTGAGCAGACCGCTCTTCGACGGCACCGGGCGGTTGCCCGTGTTGAGCAGCAGGAAGCTTCCCGTGCCGTACGTGTTCTTCGCCGTGCCGACGTCGTAGCAGGCTTGGCCGAACACGGCAGCCTGCTGGTCGCCCAGCGCGGAGGCCACGGGCACGCCGGCGAGCTGGCCGACAGCGGTGCCGTACGCCTCGGCGGAGGACCGGATCTCGGGCAGCATCGCTTCGGGGATGTTCATCGCGGAGAGGATCGAGGAGTCCCACTGGAGGGTCTCCAGGTTCATCAGCATGGTGCGGCCCGCATTGGTCACGTCGGTGACGTGGTGCCCGCCGTCCGTGCCGCCGGTGAGGTTCCAGATCAGCCAGGAGTCCATCGTGCCGAAGGCGATCTCACCGCGTTCGGCACGCCCTCGCAGGTCGGGCACGTTGTCGAGCAGCCAGGCGGCCTTGGGGCCCGAGAAGTAGGTGGCCAGCGGCAGCCCCGTCTGCTCGCGGAACCGGTCCTGCCCGTCCGAGCCGCCCAGCTGGTTGCAGAGCGCCGCCGTCCGCGTGTCCTGCCACACGATGGCGTTGTGCACCGGCTTTCCCGTGGCGCGGTCCCACAGGAGGGTCGTCTCGCGCTGGTTGGTGATCCCGAGCGCGCTCAGCTGGTCGGCACGCAGTCCGGCCTTGGCGATCGCCCCGGCCACCACAGCCTGCACCTTGGACCAGATCTCGGTGGCGTCGTGCTCCACCCAGCCGGGCTTGGGAAAGATCTGGCGGTGCTCGCGCTGGTCGACGGCGACGATCGCGCCGTCCTGGTTGAAGACGATGCAGCGGCTCGACGTGGTGCCCTGGTCGATTGCGGCGACGTACTTTTCTGCGTTGTCCGTCATGGCTACCCCTTGGGCTGGTTCAGAAGGCTGCGTTGTAGATGACACCGCCGAGCAGTCCGCCGATCAGTGGGCCGACGATCGGGATCCACGAGTAGCCCCAGTCGGAGGTGCCCTTGTTCGGGATCGGCAGGATGGCGTGGATGATGCGCGGGCCGAGGTCACGTGCCGGGTTGATGGCGTAACCGGTCGGACCGCCCAGGGACAGGCCGATGCCGACAACCAGGAGGGACACCAGAAGGATCGCGATACCGGACCCGTAGATGCCGCCACCACCCTCGATCAAGCCGATACCGATGCCCTCGACATGCCTGTCCTGGCCGACCAGGGCGAGGATTGGCAACACCAGGGCGATGGTGGCGAGGATCTCCGTGACCAGGTTGGCGACCGGGTTCCGGATCTCCGGGATCGTGGAGAAGATGCCGAGCGTCGGAACCGGTTCGTCCGCCGTTCCCTCAGTGGTTCCCGTCTGCCGCACGTTGGCCGCGAACTGGGCGTAGTACACGAGGTAGCACAGGACCGCACCGATCATGGCGCCGGTGATCTGGCCCAGCAGATAGACCCAGACCTTGCTCCACACGCCGGTGTCGACGGCGAGACCGAAGGTGACGGCCGGGTTGATGACCCCTCCGGAGAGGGGAGCGGCGGTGTACGCGCCGGCCAGCACGCCGAAGCCCCAGCCGAACGCGATCACGATCCACCCGGAGGCCCGTGCTTTCGAGAATCTGAGGGTGACGGCGGCACACACGCCGGCACCGAACAGGATCAGGATCGCCGTGCCGATCATCTCGCCGAAGAAGATATCTCCGTTAGTCATGGCGGCTCCTAGGCCGTGGCCCGGGACGGTCCGCCCCGGTCCTCGCGTGCAGGGTGCGTTTCCCATGGCGACTTCAGCCGAATGCAGGGGAATCCCGCGATCCCGTGTCCCGCCCGGCATCCGTGACGAGCGTGCCGTCGCAGCCGAATCGCCCGTGAAGGAATGGGCCTTGGCGCAGGCGCGCCCACGCGCCGCAGTGCCGGAATACGCCGAGTATGTACGGCGATGTCGACTGACACCGGAAGTGTTCACCGGCACCCAAGGGGCGTCAAGGTCGCCGACCGCAATGGTTGACGGCCCTGTGACGGCGGCCGGGCTCCTGCCGGGCCGGGTGGCCGGTTGCACGGCCTGACGGCGCCCGGTCGGGTCTTTGTTCAGATCTGGTCGGGGCCACCGCACGGCCTGGGTGAGCCGCGCGAGGCTCTGGTGGTGGTGTCCGGCCACCGCTGGGCTCCGCCGTCGGCATTCGCCCAGCCGCAGCTGACTCCTCGCTTGCTAGCCACCAGCATCCACCTGACCTGGCAGTTTCTCAACCGCACGAGTCATGCACGGCTTTAGGCCGCAGTCCGGGGCCCTGGCGGGCGGGTCGCCGCCCCACCGGGCCCCCTCGCACGACAGCGTCAGAGCCCCCCATGAGCGGCTGTACAGGCCCCTCACAGCCCAGGACCTGCCTCTCGGTCCTTCTCCTATGGCTCGGGCGCCAGCGCCCTTCCTAGACCCCACCGGGCTCCGCCACCCCACACCCCGCACCCGCCGATGCCGGCTCGGCGCCCCGGCGGGTCTCGTGTCCGGGCAGGCCCGCCCGGCCCAGCACCCAACTCGCCCCGCGCAACGACTTCGCCGCCTTCTTCAACGGTGCCAGGCAGGCCGCCGCCTGCCGGTGGTCCGTCACTGTGCCCGGTGCGCACAGCACCGTGGCGAGCGACAACGTGACCGGCCGGCCGCCCGCCGACCAAGGGGCGTCCAGCACAGACGCGGCCAGCGGATCAAGGCCCTCCGGGTCGGCGAGCACCAGGAAGTCGTCCCCACCGATGTGCCCCACGCGCGCGCTGTCGGTGGCGGCATGCTGAAGCGCCCGTCCGACCGCCCGGATCAGCTCGTCCCCCGCCGCGAAGCCGGCCCCGTCGTTGACCTGCTTGAAGTGATCGACGTCCAGCCAGCTGAGCGCGAACGGCCGCCCGGCTGCGATCCGCCGGTCCACCTCACCGGTGATCGCGTCCGAGCCGGGCAGACGCGTCAGCGGATTGAGCCCCGCCGCTTCCTCCACTCGTGTCTCGGCCAGCGCTCGCACCAGGTCCGCGAGCCGTACGACCCCCACACACCGCCCGTACTCGTCCACGACGGCCACATCGTCCGACGTACGGTCCCGCCCGCCGACCGCCACCACGTCCAGGACCTCCCAGGCGGTGGCGTCGACGCCCACCGTCCGCGGCGGATCGCCGAGCTTCGCCGCGGGCCGGTCGGCGTACAGGGCATGCCCGTAGCGCCCCGACATCGACAGCAGGAAACGGGACCGGTGCACCGACCGGACCGGCACCCCCGCGGGGTCCACGAGCAGCACGCCTGACACGTCCGGCGAACCGGTCAGCAGCGCTCGCACCTGCCCCGCGGACGCCGCTGCGGGCAGCAGCGCCGCGGGCCGCACGAACTCCCGCACCGACGGCCCGGACCGCGGCACGGCCAGCTCGGCGGGGGAGCGGGGCGGGACGTAGACGTCCGCGGCGGGCAGTCGCGCCGGCGGAGCGAACAGCTCACCCTGTGCCAGCTGTGCCCCGGCCCGCAGCGCCGCAGCGCACTGCCCTTCGGTCTCCACGCCCTCGACGGCCAGAAGTGCCCCCAGCTCGTCGCACAGCGTCCGCATCGACCGGACCACGGCCGGCCGAGCCAGCAGCGACGCGTCCAGCTTCACCAGGCCGGGCTGGATGTCCGAGAGCAGCCGCAAGGGCACGTCCCCGTCCCCGACGCCGTCCGCGCAGATCCGGAAGCCCTGGGCGCGCAGCGCGGCCACCGCCTCCAGCAGCGCCTGCTGCGGCACGTGTGTGTACGGCGGACAGACGTCGATCGTGACTTCCCACGGCAGCCGCCCCGCCTCGCGCACGGCGGCGTGCAGTGAAGGGAGGCCGCCGAGGTCGGCGAGGGTGCCGGCGAACACGTTGACGAACAGCGGAAGCAGGGTCTCCTTGCGCACAGCCGCGCGGACCGCCGACACCGCCAGTCGGCAGTCGAGCTCGGGATCCCGGCGGGCCTCGGCCAGGATGTCGCCGGTCTCCGGGCGGGCGAGTATCTCCAGCCCCGCGACCGCGCCCGTCGTCAGATTGACCACCGGCTGGAAGGCGAAGCGGAGAGTATCCGTCCAGGAGTGCACGGGAAGCATGATGACTCCGCCGGCGCACCCCCAAGCGCAGTTCATGAGACGTTCACGCAGGATTCCGGCGTGGTCACACAGCGTATGACCAAGCCCCGCCGCGCCCGCACGACCAGCCCACCCGCGCCGCCGCCGCGGCCCACTTCACCAGCTCGGCGCGCCCGCTCCCAGCACCGAGACCCGCCGTCCCCGTGATCACCGCACCGCGATCACCGCCGACCCGTGCCCGAACAGCCCTTGATTCGCACTGATCCCCACGCGCGCCCCAGCGACCTGCCGGTCACCGGCCTCGCCCCTCAACTGCCAGGCCAGCTCGCACAGCTGGGCGATCGCCTGTGCCGGCACCGCCTCGCCGAAGGAGGCCAGCCCACCGCTGACGTTCACCGGTATTCGCCCGCCCAGTGCCGTCGCCCCGTCCCGCAGCAGCTTCACGGCCTCGCCCTCGCCACACAGCCCCAAGTCCTCGTACCACTGCAACTCGAGCGCCGTGGACAGGTCGTAGACCTCGGCCAGTGACAGGTCCTCCGGTCCGACTCCCGCCTCCTCGTAGGCCGCCCGGGCGATCGACCTCCGGAACGTCTCGCCGGGCGGATCCACCGCCACCGCGGAGTCCGTGGCGATGTCCGGCAGATCCAGCACGGTGTTCGGGTAACGCGGCGTCACCGTGGACACGGCCCGGATCCGCACCGGCTCCGCATGCCCGTGCCGTCGTGCGAACTCCATGCTCGAGAGCACCACCGCGGCACCGCCGTCGGAGGTCGCACAGATGTCGAGCAGCCGCAGCGGATCGGCGACGACAGCGGAGGCTGCAACCTCCTCGGCGGTGACCGGGCTGCGGTAGCGCGCCTTGGGGTTCCGCACGCCCATGGCCGCGTTCTTCACCTTCACCTGTGCGAAGTCGTCCGTCGTATCGCCGTACAGCGCCATACGCCGTCGGGCGTACAACCCGAAGTACACCGGGTTGGTCGCCCCGAGGATCCGGAAGCGCAACCAGTCGGGATCGTCGGGCCGGTCCCCTCCCGCAGGGCGGAAGAAGCCCTTGGGAGCGGCGTCGGCTCCCACCACGAGCACCACGTCGGTGAGCCCGGAGAGTATCTGGGCCCGCGCGGTGTCGACGGCCTGCGCCCCGGACGCGCACGCCGCGTACACGCTCGTGACCCGGGCTCCTTGCCAGCCCAGTGCTTTCGCGAACGTCGCTCCGGCGACATACCCCGGATAGCCGCCCCGCACCGTGTCCGCGCCGATGATCGAGCCGATGCCGCGCCAGTCCAGCCCGGCGTCGGCGAGCGCCACCCGGGCTGCCGCGACGCCGTACTCGACGAAGCTCCGCCCCCACTTGCCCCACGGGTGCATGCCCGCGCCGAGCACCGCCACCTCTTCTGTCATGCCTTCACCCCCGTCGGCCGCCAGTGCCACGTCGTCCAGGTCGTCTCCGCGTCCTCATGGAGCACCCCGGGCACGACCTCCGCCTCCATACCCACCGTCAGATCCGCGACGGTGACCCCGGGAGGCGCCTGTCCCAGCACCACGATCCGCTCGGCCTCCAGCTCCACAGCGATCAACGCGCACGGCTCCCACGGAAGTTCCGGATCGCTCACATAGGGTGACGGTGGCCGATACCGGCTGTCGGTGTACGACCAGACGCGCCCGTGTCGCGACAGCGCGATCTCTTCCAACTCCCCGCCGGTGCAGGAGGGGTTGCGGCAGTGGTGGTCCTCACGAGGGAAGAAGACCGAGGCGCACGCCGTACAGCGCGTGCCGAGCAGCCGGAAGGCGTCACCGTCCCCGGCGAACCACCCCGCCACCCCAGGTGTTCGTGTACGCGACACAGTCCCTCCCCGCAGCCCGAATCTGACGGAACGTCAGAAGTCTGCCACGGCCTTCCGGAATTGGGCATCCCTTCCCCGGCGGGGCCATCTCCTGGTAGATGCAAGGGCCATGACACGACTGAACGCCGTGGCACGCGGCCTCATCACGGTGTTCGCCGCCTTGCTGGCAGCGACCGCCTCCACCGCGACCGCCCAGGCCAAGCCCGAGCCCAGGGCGCCGAAGGACTTCGTGGCCCTGCGAAGCGTGGACCCGACGATCATCCAGGAGATGCGCTACGTCACCCCGCACAACTTCGTCGGCGAGCGCATCGACGGCTACCTCCAGCCGACCTGCCTCCTCACCCGCCCCGCCGCACGAGCCCTCCACAAGGCCCAGCGGAAGCTCCTGCGCCAGGGCTACACACTCAAGGTGTACGACTGCTACCGGCCGCAGCGCGCGGTGGACCACTTCGTCCGCTGGGCCGAGGACCTGGACGACGAGGCGATGAAGGGCGAGTTCTACCCGAACGTCGACAAGACCCGGTTGTTCGCCGACGGCTACATCGCCGAGAAATCCGGCCACAGCCGCGGGTCGACCCTGGACATCACCCTGGTGAGGCTGCCGGCGAAGCCGACCCGGCCGTACCACCCCGAAGAGCCCCTAGTGCCGTGCTTCGCGCCCCAGGGCGAACGGTTCCCCGACAACTCGATCGACATGGGGACCGGCTTCGACTGCTTCGACACCCTGTCGCACACCCTCGACCCTCGCGTCCAGGGCCAACAGCGCGCCAACCGGCTGCTGCTCAAGAACACCCTGGAAGGCCTCGGTTTCGTGAACCTGGCAGAGGAGTGGTGGCACTACACCTACAAGCCCGAGCCCTACCCGGACACCTACTTCGACTTCCCCGTGTCCAGGAAGTCGCTCACCGGCGCCCACTGAGCCACCTGCCCGAGACGCCCTCTCCGTGATCGGCTACAGTCCGCCGCGTGTCCGAAACTCAGCACTCCAGTTCCAACTCCGCGCCGGACTCCCACTGTTCGAGCTGCGGCGCGCCCTACGGAGAGGGCGTCTCCGGCTGGCCCCGCACCTGCCCGGCGTGCGGCGCCGTGGCCTACCGCAATCCACTCCCGGTCGCGGTGGCCCTCCAGCCCGTCTACGACACCAAGGGCACCGCCCTGGTCGTCATCACCCGGACCGTCGCTCCCGCGCGCGGGGGCACGGCCCTGCCCGGCGGCTACATCGACGACCGGGAGGACTGGCGGCAGGCCGTCGTACGCGAACTCAAGGAGGAAACCGGCATCGACGCGGCCGCCCGCGAGGTACGGCTCGCCGACGCGATGAGCTCGCCCGACGGGCACCTGCTGCTCTTCGGTCTCCTGCCGGAACGCCCGGTCGAAAGCCTGCCGCCCTCCGCCGCCACCGACGAGACGGAGGGCTGGCACCTCCTGCGCAGGGCGGAAGAGCTCGCCTTCCCTCTGCACACCGTGGCCGTACGGGCCTGGTTCGAGGGCCGGTACATCTGAGCTCAGCCTTCCCCGGCTCCGCGGACGCGCACCGGGCAGGACGGCTCGCCCCCGGAGTCCTCACCCTCCCGCTCGACGACGATCCGCGAGCCCATCCACCGAGCGGTGTACCGCTCGATCTCCGGCTCGTCCCATCCCTCGCCACTGTCCGGCACGACCAGCCCGCCCCCGGTCCGTCCGCGGGCGGGCGCCCACACCTCCAGTGCGAGTCCGCCGTCCTCCTCACGTACGGGAAGAACGGCACCCGCGCGCGCGAACACGGGGATGCGGGACAGGGGGGCGTCGACGAGCACCTGCGCCGGCCCCTCGTACGCCCGTTCCGTCACTGTGTCGTACCAGCGCCCCCGCGGCAGCTGCACCGCACGCCGGTCCGCGCCGGGATCCAGCACCGGCGCCACCAGCAGGCTGTCGCCGAGCAGGAAGGCGTCCTCGCAGTCGCGCAGCGTCCGATCCTCCGGCGCGGCCCACCACAGGGGCCGCACGTACGGCGCTCCGGTACGCCGCGCCAGATGCGCCAGCGTCATGAAGTACGGCAGCAGCCGCCGGCGTTCGACGAGCGCCACGCGCGCGTGCTCCAGCACCTCGGGACCGAACTCCCAGGGCTCCCTGCGCCCCGCCCTGAGACTCGCGTGCGTACGGAACAGCGGCAGATACGCGCCCAGCTGGAACCACCGGAGATACAGCTCCGGCGATGGATCCCCGTCGAAGCCACCGATGTCCGGCCCCGAGTACGGCACGCCGCACAGCCCCAGCCCCATCACCAGCGCCAAGGACGCCCGCAGTCCCGGCCAGCCGGTGGCCACGTCCCCCGACCACGTCCCGCCGTAGCGCTGCATGCCGGCCCACCCGGAGCGGGAGAACAGGAACGGCCGCTGCTGGGGCGCGAGTTTCCGCAGCCCTTCGTAGCCCGCCCTGGCCATGCACAGCGCGTACACGTTGTGGGCCTCACGATGGTCACCGCCCCGCCCCTCCAGGGAGTGCCGCGCCGAACGCGGCAGCGTCGACTCCCCGAACGCGGTGAACGACGTCGGTTCGTTCATGTCGTGCCAGAAGCCCGAGAATCCCTGCGCGAGCCGCTCCTCGTAGAGGCCGCCCCACCACTCACGCACACGCGCGTGCGTGAAGTCGGGAAACACCGCCTCCCCGGGCCACACGACCCCCTGCACGACCTGCCCCGACGCGTCCCGCACGAACGCGTCCTCGGCCGCACCGCCGTCGTACACGGCATTGCCGGGCAGGGCCTTGACGGCCGGGTCGACGATCGACACCAGCCGGATGCCGTCCCGCTGGAGCTCCTCGGCCAGCACGGGCAGCTTCGGGAAGCGGTCCTGGTCGACGGTGAACACCTGATGCGCGTCGAGGTGGTCGATGTCCAGGTGCACGGCATCGAGTGGCAGACCGTGCTCCACGTAGCCCGCGACGATCCGCCGCACCTCCTGCTCGCTGCCGAAGCCCCACCGCGCGTGCTGGTGGCCGAGCGCCCACGCGGGCGGCAGAGCGGGCGCCCCGGTGAGCGAGGCCCACGCGAGCAGCACGCGCGCGGGGGTGCCCACCATCACCCAGCAGCGCAGCGGACCGCCGTCCATCCGCAGCTCGCTCGACCCGCCGCGGTCGTGCCCGGAACCCGCGCCCTCCTCGCCCTCGCGCAGTGTCACCGCGCCGTCCCACGAGTTGTCGTGGAACACCAGATGCGTACCTCCGTCGGACACCACCAGCTGCACCGGCATCGTGATGTAGAGCGGATCGTCACCCGGCGCGAAGGCGTGGCCCGGGTCGGTGTTCCACAGCCCGTACGTACCGTCCGGCAGCCGGGGCCCCGCAGCACGTCCACCGAGACCGAAGAACCGCGCGTCGGCAGCCACCTCCGACCGCTGCGACCACCGCGCCGGGCCGCCGTCGACCGGCTCCCACCACCGCGGCGGCAGATCACGCCGCAGGGTTACGCCACCGGGCGTGAGCACCTCCACCGCGCCGTGCCGCGAGACGACGACCGTCACCCGCTCGGCCACCACCCGCCAGCCGCCGTCCTTGTCCGGCTCCAGCACCGCCCGGGGATCGGGCTCCGGACAGCGGCCGGCCAGCGCGTACGACGGCTCGGGCTCCGCCCCGTCCCAGCCCCAGAAGACGGCCCCGTTCGCGGCGACGAGAATCCGCAGCTCCGACCGGCTGAAGCGGACGACACCGCCCCCCGGCCCCGGCTCCACCTCCCGCACGGGCCCGGGCACACGCGCACGCTCCGCCCCTCGCGACGGCAGCCCGGTGGCGTCGGCCCGCCGCCTGCGCCACGCTGCTCGTACGGTACGCACACCCTGCGCCGCCCCCACCGAACCCACCGCTTTCACCGAACGCACCAGGTCACGACCGTTCATGCTGCTCACCCTGCCATTGACCGCGCCACACGTGCGTGGCGTTCAACTGCCGTTCACCCGTGTCAGGACCACATCTTCACGAGGCGGACTATGTGGGACGCACCCTGGTGCCGAAGTCGATCACATGGCATTGTCCGTGCCAGCCGCTCACGCGCACACCCCAGCCCGTGCGCGGAGGACGCACACGACGCGCACAGTCCGGGAGCCGACGATGTCGACCGCTAGTCCCCAGCCCCTCTGGCAGCCAGACCCCGAGCGCATCGACCGGGCACGGATCACCAGGTTCCAGGCCTGGGCCGCCGAGCGCCATGGCGCCCCCGCCGGGGGCGGCTACGCGGCTCTCCAGCGCTGGTCCGTCGACGATCTGGACGCCTTCTGGAAAGCCGTCACCGAGTGGTTCGACGTCCGTTTCTCGACCCCGTACGCGCGCGTGCTCGGAGACCGGGCGATGCCGGGCGCCCAGTGGTTCCCCGGGGCAACCCTCAACTACGCCGAACACGCCCTGCGCGCCACCGATACCCGCGCGGACGAACCGGCCCTCCTGTACGTCGACGAGACCCACGAACCACGTCCTGTCACCTGGACCGACCTACGCCGCCAGGTCGGCTCCCTGGCCGCCGAGCTGCGCGCCCTCGGCGTATGCCCCGGAGACCGCGTCAGCGGCTACCTCCCCAACGTCCCCCAGGCCGTGGTCGCCCTCCTCGCCACAGCCGCCGTGGGCGGCGTCTGGACCTCCTGCGCACCCGACTTCGGCGCCCGCAGCGTCCTCGACCGCTTCCAGCAGGTCGAACCCGTCGTGCTGTTCACCGTCGACGGCTACCGCTACGGCGGCAAGGAGCACGACCGGCGAGAGACCGTCGCCGAACTGCGCCGCGAACTGCCCACCCTGCGCGCCGTCGTCCACATCCCCCTCCTCGGCACCGAGGCACCTGAAGGCGCCCTCGACTGGTCGGCCCTCACCTCCGCCGACACGGACCCCGTCTTCGAGCAGGTGCCCTTCGACCACCCCCTGTGGGTGCTCTACTCCTCCGGCACCACCGGCCTGCCCAAGGCCATCGTCCAGTCCCAGGGCGGCATCCTGGTCGAGCACCTCAAGCAACTCGGCCTGCACTGCGACCTGGGCCCCGAAGACCGCTTCTTCTGGTACACGTCCACCGGCTGGATGATGTGGAACTTCCTCGTCTCCGGCCTGCTCACCGGCACCACGATCGTCCTCTACGACGGCAGCCCCGGCTACCCGGACACCGGCGCCCAGTGGCGGATCGCCGAACGCACGCGGGCCACCCTCTACGGCACCTCGGCCGCCTATGTCATGGCCTGCCGCAAGGCCGGCGTGCACCCGTCACGCGACTTCGACCTCTCCACCGTCCAGTGCGTCGCCACCACGGGCTCGCCCCTGCCGCCCGACGGCTTCCGCTGGCTCCACGACGAGGTCCGCGACGACCTGTGGATCGCCTCCGTCAGCGGCGGGACGGACGTGTGCTCCTGCTTCGCCGGAGCCGTACCGACCCTTCCGGTACACGTCGGCGAACTCCAGGCCCCCTGCCTCGGCACCGACCTACAGGCCTGGGACCCGAGCGGCAGCCCTCTCGTCGACGAGGTCGGCGAGCTCGTGGTCACCAACCCCATGCCGTCGATGCCCATCAGGTTCTGGAACGACCCCGACGGCAGCCGCTACCACGACAGCTACTTCGACACCTACCCCGGCGTATGGCGGCACGGCGACTGGATCACCGTAACCTCCCACGGATCCGTCGTCATCCACGGCCGCTCCGACTCCACACTCAATCGCCAGGGCGTACGCATGGGCTCCGCCGACATCTACGAAGCCGTGGAGCGCCTCCCCGAAATCAGGGAGTCCCTCGTCATCGGCATCGAGCAGCCCGACGGCGGCTACTGGATGCCCCTCTTCGTGCACCTGGCCCCCGGATCCACCCTCGACGAGGCCCTGCTGAACCGCATCAAGCAGACCATCCGCGAACAACTCTCACCGCGCCACGTCCCCGACGAGATCATCGAGGTACCCGGCGTCCCGCACACCCTCACCGGCAAGCGCATCGAGGTCCCGGTCAAACGCCTCCTCCAAGGCACCCCACTGGAGAAGGCGGTCAACCCCGGCTCCATCGACAACCTCGACCTCCTGACCTTCTACGAGGACCTCGCCCGCAAACGCGCCTGACCGAGGTCGTCCACGCCGCATCGAGCCACTCCCCGTCACCATGCCGCTGACGGGGAGCGCGTGGCTGAAGCATGCTGACCTGCGCCTTCAGCGGCTGCCCACCTTCGCCAGCCTCCGTTGTCAGTGCCGCCGATTACTGTGAGTGAGCATTGATCGACTGTGCACAGGGGGAAAGAGAATGGCGCACACCGACAGCCGGACCATGCGACGCGTCCTGCGCCGCGAAATCGCCGGCACCATCGGCCTGCTGACCGACGAGCACGACTTCCGAGCCATGCGCTGCTACCGCAGCTTCACCTTCGACGACCACGCGACCTACCTGAAACAGGTGGAAGCCCTCCTCAGGACACGGACTCTCCAGGGCAGCCACACCACCGTGGCCCTCTTCGACCCCGAGGAGTACGCCGAGTTCTGCACACACAAGAGCCTGGACCCCGACAACCCGTCGAGCCGCACCCGCTTCACCGCCCAACTCGCGGTGACAGGCCCGACTCTCCCGTACGAGGGCCAGCCTCTGTCCGACCTCCTGGCGGCCCTCGTCGACGAGGGCGTACGACAGGCCACCTGGGAGTACGCCACCACACTCCTCGCTCGCCTGGGCGCCTGCACCTCATGCGGCGAGGACCTCGGACGCACAGCCTTCGCCCGGGCCTCGGACCTCCTCGTCCGCATCCTCGACACGGCCCCGCCCGGCGACCGGCACCTCGTCTGCAGCGTCACCGGACCACCCGAAACCCTCATCGCCGCACTCCACGCCGCCGACACGGGCGGCACCCTGAAGCTGGACGAGACCGAAGCCCTCGAGTTCACCACCGTCCTCGCTCTCGGCCTGGCCACCGAGAGCCCCGGCGGACTCGTCATCCGCGCCAGCGCCCCGGCCATGCCCGACCGTGTCTACGGCTGGCGCCTGCGCGCCTACGGACTCGACCCCCTCACCGCGGGAGAGGTCTTCGACGCCTACTGCACCGACGTCGAATCCGGCGACCTCATCTCCCCGGAATCCAACGTCGACTACTGCGAGCCGCCCGACCTCGGAGAGGAGAGGCCCGCCCAGGGACACAACCACTGAAACGCGGGAGGGGCGCCCCACCTGAGTGGAGCGCCCCTCCCGGGCAACTAAAAGCCGACCAACCCCGGCCTACTCGCCCGACAGCACCGCCTGCGCCGCACTGCGCGCGTCCTCGGCACTGTCCGACGCCCGAGCCGCCGCAGCGGCCCGCTCACACTGAGCCAGCGTGTACTTCGCCAGCGTCGCCCGGACATAGGGAATCGACGCCGCACCCATCGAAAGAGAGGTGACGCCCAGACCGGCCAGCACACAAGCGAGCAGCGGGTCGGAAGCGGCCTCACCACAGACACCACAGCTCTTGCCCTCGGCCTTCGCCGACTCGGCCGACAGCGCCACCAGGTCGAGCAGCGCGGGCTGCCACGGGTCCTGCAGACGGGAGACCGCACCCACCTGACGGTCGGCGGCGAAGGTGTACTGCGCCAGGTCGTTCGTCCCCAGCGAAAGGAACTCGACCTCCTGCAGGATCGAGCGGGCCCGCAGCGCGGCCGAGGGGATCTCCACCATCGCGCCGAACTTCGCCCGCAGCCCAGCCTCACGGCACGCGTCCGCGAAGGCCCGGGCATCCGTACGGTCCGCCACCATCGGGGCCATGACCTCGAGATAGACCGGCAGCCCTTCCGCGGCCTTCGCGAGCGCGGTCAGCTGCGTGCGCAGGACCTCCGGGTGGTCGAGCAACGTCCGCAGACCCCGCACGCCGAGCGCCGGGTTCGGCTCGTCGGCCGGAGTCAGGAAGTCGAGCGGCTTGTCCGCACCCGCGTCCAGCACCCGCACCACGACACGCCCCTCGGGGAACGCCTCGAGCACCTGCCGGTACGCAGCGACCTGCTTCTCCTCGGAGGGCGCCTGCTTGCTGTCGTCCAGGAAGAGGAACTCGGTACGGAAGAGACCGACGCCCTCGGCACCGGCGTCGACCGCGGCCTCCACGTCCGCAGGACCACCGATGTTCGCCAGCAGTGGCACCTTGTGACCGTCCGCCGTGGCACCGGGACCGGTCGAGGCCGCCAACGCGGCCCTGCGCGCGGCGGCCGCGGCCTCGAGCTGAGCCTTCTTGTCCTCACTCGGGTCCACGAAGATCTCACCCGTGCTGCCGTCGACGGCGATCATCGTGCCCTCGGCGAGCTCACCGGCACCCGGCAACGCCACCACGGCCGGCACCCCGAGAGCCCGGGCCAGAATCGCGCTGTGGCTGGTCGGACCGCCCTCCTCGGTGACGAATCCGAGCACCAGAGTCGGGTCCAGCAGCGCGGTGTCGGCAGGCGCGAGGTCACGCGCAACAAGGACGTAGGGCTCGTCGCTGTCCGGGACACCCGGCATCGGCACGCCCAGCAGACGGGCGACGATCCGATTCCGCACGTCGTCGAGGTCGGCCACACGGCCGGCGAGGTACTCACCGGCACCCGCCAGCAGCTCGCGGTACGCGGCGAACGCGTCGTACACCCCGCGCTCGGCCGTGCTGCCGACGGCGATCCGCCGTTCCACGTCGGCCATCAGCTCGGGGTCCTGGGCCATCATGGCCTGCGCCTCGAGCACCGCCTGGGCCTCGCCGCCCGCCAGATTGCCGCGCGCCATCAGATCGGCCGCCACAGCCTCCACGGCCTTGCGGGCGCGCCCCTGTTCACGCTCCGCCTCGTCCGCCGGGATCTGCTTCGCAGGCGGCTCGAGCACCGCCGTTCCCATATGCCGAACTTCGCCGATCGCCACACCGTGGCTCACGCCGACGCCTCGCAGCGTTGTCTCCATCTCACCCGTCTCCGATAGTGCGGCGGCATCGGCCGCCGTGTTGGTAGTCCTACTCGCCGTCACAGGACGGCACTGACGTCACTTCCAGAGGAAGAGACTGTCGCCGGCCTTCACATCGCCGTCGATACGAAGATCGGAGAGGGCTTCGGCCGTGGCCTCCAGCGCCACGATCGGGCAGATCGCGGACTTGCCGGCGGCCTCGACGGCAGCCGGGTTCCAGCGCACGATGCCCTGACCGCGCCTGACGGTGTCGCCCTTGTTCACCAGCAGCTCGAAACCTTCGCCGTTGAGCTGCACGGTGTCGATACCGAGGTGCGTGAGCACGCCGTGTCCGCTCTCGTCGACGACGACGAACGCGTGCGGATGCAGGGAGACGATGACGCCGTCCACGGGCGAGACGGCCTCGGAAGGCTCACGTACGGGGTCGATCGCTGTGCCCGGGCCGACCATGGCCCCGGAGAAGACGGGATCCGGCACGGCTGCCAGTCCGATGGCGCGTCCTGCAAGCGGGGACGTCACGGTGGTCATGGGAAGCCTCCCAGGGGTGGAGATCGTTATGGGCCGTCCCTGTCGGTACCGGGCGGCACACTGTTCAGCAGGGTATGTCACCTGAAGTGCCGGTTCCGCGTGGGCACTCCGGAGTGGTCTAGACCATACCGCAAATGGATTTGCACGCGCTCTGCGGCCGCGTGTACAGTCGTACTCCTGCCTGGGGCTGAGCGACACAACCTCGTGTCCTTGCCTGGCAGCACCCAAACTTGTCAGATCCTATCTCGGGGTCACCTTCTGCATGTCTGCAGGGCGGTGGTCAGAGGGCCGGAAAAACACTGATAGAGTTTGGAACACCGAAGGGAAGCGCCCGGAGGAAAGCCCGAGAGGGTGAGTACAAAGGAAGCGGCCGTTCCTTGAGAACTCAACAGCGTGCCAAAAGTCAACGCCAGATATGTTGATAC
>NZ_JBSHKH010000138.1:0-21755 GCF_053643595.1 Streptomyces sp. NPDC055506
GCGCGGGCCAGCTTCGCCGTCTCGGTCGGCGTCTTGCCGACCTTGACGCCGGCGGCCTCGAGGGCCTCCTTCTTCGCGGCGGCCGTGCCGGAGGAGCCGGAGACGATGGCACCGGCGTGGCCCATGGTCTTGCCCTCGGGCGCGGTGAAGCCCGCGACGTAGCCGACGACCGGCTTCTTCACGTTCTCCTTGATGAAGGCCGCGGCCCGCTCCTCGGCGTCGCCGCCGATCTCACCGATCATCACGATCAGGTCGGTGTCGGGGTCGGCCTCGAACGCGGCGAGCGCGTCGATGTGCGTGGTGCCGATGACCGGGTCGCCACCGATGCCGACGGCCGAGGAGAAGCCGATGTCACGCAGCTCGTACATCATCTGGTACGTCAGCGTGCCCGACTTCGAGACCAGGCCGATGCGGCCCGGCTTCGTGATGTCGCCCGGGATGATGCCGGCGTTCGACTGGCCCGGGGTGATGAGGCCGGGGCAGTTCGGGCCGATGATGCGGGTCTTGTTGCCCTGCGACACGGCGTAGGCGTAGAACGCGGCCGAGTCGTGGACGGCGAT
Organism: Streptomyces sp. NPDC055506; assembly: GCF_053643595.1. NCBI lineage: Bacteria > Bacillati > Actinomycetota > Actinomycetes > Kitasatosporales > Streptomycetaceae > Streptomyces > Streptomyces sp. NPDC055506. The sequence goes on from NZ_JBSHKH010000138.1 coordinate 561, forward strand.
GCCCTCGGTGATGACGACCGCGAGCGGGATCTCGGCGTCGATGGCCTCGACGACGGCGGCCTTGGCGAAGGCCGGCGGGACGAAGAGGACGGATACGTTGGCGCCCGTCTTCTCGATCGCCTCGGCGACCGTGCCGAAGACCGGGATGTCGTTGCCGTCGATGTCGACCGACGTGCCCGCCTTGCGGGGGTTCACGCCACCGACGATGTTCGTGCCGTCGGCCAGCATGAGCTTGGTGTGCTTCATGCCCGTGGCACCGGTCATGCCCTGGACGATGACCTTGCTGTCCTTGTTGAGGAAGATAGCCATGGCTGTTTAGTCCCTCGTCCCTTACTTCGCAGCCGCGAGCTCGGCGGCCTTGTCGGCCGCTCCGTCCATGGTGTCCACGCGCTGCACCAGCGGGTGGTTGGCATCGGAGAGGATCTTGCGGCCCAGCTCCGCGTTGTTGCCGTCCAGACGGACGACCAGGGGCTTGGTGACTTCCTCGCCCTTGTCCTTGAGCAGCTGCAGCGCCTGGACGATGCCGTTGGCGACCTCGTCGCAGGCGGTGATGCCACCGAAGACGTTGACGAAGACGGACTTGACGTCCGGGTCGCCGAGGATGATCTCCAGGCCGTTCGCCATGACGGCGGCGGAGGCGCCACCACCGATGTCGAGGAAGTTGGCGGGCTTGACGCCACCGTGCGCCTCACCGGCGTACGCGACGACGTCCAGGGTGCTCATGACGAGACCCGCGCCGTTGCCGATGATGCCGACCTCGCCGTCGAGCTTGACGTAGTTGAGGTTCTTCTCCTTGGCGGCGGCCTCGAGCGGGTTGGCCGCGTCCTTGTCCTGGAGGGCCTCGTGCTCCGGCTGACGGAACTCGGCGTTCTCGTCGAGGGAGACCTTGCCGTCGAGGGCGATGACGTCACCGGAGGCGACCTTGGCCAGCGGGTTGACCTCGACCAGGAGGGCGTCCTCCTCGACGAACGTCTTCCACAGGGTGACGAGGATGTTCGCGACCTTGTCGGCGACCTCGGCCGGGAAGTTCGCGGCCTCGACGATCTGGCGCGCGACCTCGGGGGTCACACCCACGTTGGCGTCGATCGGCGTCTTGGCGACGGCCTCGGGGCGGGTCTCCGCCACCTCCTCGATCTCCATGCCGCCCTCGACGGACGCGATGGAGAGGAAGGTGCGGTTGGCACGGTCCAGGAGGAAGGAGACGTAGTACTCCTCCACGATCTCCGGGGCCGTCTCGGCGATCATCACCTTGTGGACCGTGTGGCCCTTGATGTCCATGCCGAGGATGTTGGTCGCGTGCTCGACCGCCTCGTCGGTGGTCGCCGCCAGCTTCACGCCGCCGGCCTTGCCACGGCCGCCGACCTTCACCTGGGCCTTGACGACGGACTTGCCACCGAGGCGCTCGGTGGCTGCGCGGGCCGCCTCAGGCGTGTCGATGACTTCACCGGCCAGCACCGGTACATCGTGCTTGGCGAAGAGGTCCCTCGCCTGGTACTCGAACAGGTCCACGCGCTTCCGTCCCTATCAGTGATCTCGCGGTTCGTTGTCTGCGTGGGCGTGCCGCGAGGGCAACGTGACGTCCGCCGTCTGTCAGTCACAAGGGAGGCGCACACGGTGTCCGAGCGCGCGGCATGTCCGTCTCGCAGGTTATCGCTGCTTGCATGAGGCCCCTAAATCGAGGGTCACACCTGAGCGGTGATACCTGTCACATGATGCCGTGCTCTCTGGCACAGCGTGCCTGGGGTGAGGGGCCTCACCGGGCTGGGGTAAACCCGGTGAGGCCCGCCGAACACCCTCGAAGGAAGACAAAGGCCCACTTCAGGGCCCTGCTCTCCGGGGGGCGGGTCGGTCGGTCCCCACCCCAATGGGGACCGGCCGACCTCATCCACGAGGTTTCGGCCTCGGACCGTCGACGGCTTTCGACCGTCCGGGCGTGAGGGCTCGCGGAGTCTCAGGGGAGGAGCGCGCCCCCGCGCGCCAGATCGGTACGGCGGAGGAGCGGTGGTCTGCCTCAGCTAGCCGGGAAAGACGGGGATGTCCCGGTGACTGTCCCGGGTACCGGCCACGCAGGTGCGGGCGGCGACACCGCACACGAGGCTCATCATCGGAGCCCGGCTGCTCGGCGTGACGGCATGCGCGTCGCCGTGACGCGGTGTGCCGTGATCGGCCATGGAACGGTTGCACAGTGTGCCGTCCGGACGCCCTCCGGGCATGTGACCGACCGGGGCGGCGCCTCCGACGCTCGCGGACGCTCCGACGTGAACTGCGCGTCTGAGGTGGTGCGCGCGGCCGTGAGCTGTGTGGTCATGGGCTGCGCGGTCGGCGTGTGGGGCGCGGAACTGGTCGCCGTGCGGGCCATACGGGCCGGACGGGCTGTGCGCCACGGGGGTCGCCTCCCCGGTCGGGGCCGGGGTCGGGGTCGGGGTTACAGGGGCGACAGGAGTGTCGGCCGGCTGCGGGTCGACCGTGACGGGCGCGGTCGCGGGCAGGGGGTGACTTGGGAACGCCGGGTAGCCGGGGAGGCCGGGCTGAGCGGGCGATCCCGGGACCGTGACGTCACCATCGGGCGGAGTCGACGGCGCGGGCGGCACCGGCAGCCCGGGCAGGTCCGGCAGCGCCGGCGAGTCGGGCACGGCCGGGAGGTCGGGCAGGGACGGCAAGCCAGGGAGCACGGGCACGGATGGTGCCTTCGGCGGTACTGAGAGGGTCGGCAGGTCCGGCAGGTCCGGCAGGTCCGGCAGCGAGGGGGCCTTCGGAGGTACGGGCAGTTTCGCCTGCGCCTTGACCAGCTCCCCGCTTACCGACTTCCTCGCGTCAGCCACCACTCGTACGACGCGGTCGGCCGAAGCGTGCACGTCGGTGCGAACCAGCGGCCTCTGCCCGCTGACCGACCGCCCGGCCGCACTGTCCGCCGACATCCGCAGACCGTCCGCCGCATACGCCCGCTCGCCGCACAGCAGCGCGATGACGAGCACCCCGCCCACCAGCAGCGCCACTTGGAGCGCACGCCGCCCGGCCGCCGTGCGCAGCACGCGCACAGCGGCATCGGGCAGGGCTGCTGACGAGGTCAAGAGGGGGAGCTTCCTCCCGTGCGACGGAACAAGTGCGGAACGCATCACGCGTCACGGGCAGCGAGTCGGCACAACGCGGCACTGCCCGGCGCGGCGCGGCGCCCTGCCGAGCAGGCGCTGATCCTCGCACGGGAGTGCGGAGGTCGCGCAAGCCCCTCTCTATTGATGGCCAGTCATATCCGTTTTGCCGAACCGAATCGGACGATGACGCGTCGACAAATCGTCACACCGCGTCCGGTATCGGCAGCGGCCGCTTCTCGATCGCCGCCGCCATCACCTCCGGGAACAGATCGGGCGTGCAGGCGAACGCCGGTGCCCCCAGCGCGGCGAGCGCGGCCGCGTGCTCCCGGTCGTACGCCGGTGCCCCCTCGTCCGAGAGCGCCAGCAGCGTCACGAACTGCACCCCCGAGGCCTTTATCGCCGAGACCCGCTTGAGCATCTCGTTCCGGATGCCCCCTTCGTAGAGGTCGCTGATCAGCACGACGACCGTCTCGGTGGGCCGGGTGATCTGCGACTGGCAGTACGCCAGCGCCCGGTTGATGTCCGTACCGCCCCCGAGTTGCGTGCCGAACAGCACGTCGACCGGGTCGTCGAGCTGGTCCGTCAGGTCGACTACCGCCGTGTCGAAGACGACGAGTCGCGTGGAGATCGTCCGCATCGAGGCGAGCACCGCCCCGAACACCGACGCGTACACAACCGATGCCGCCATGGATCCCGACTGGTCGATACAGAGGATGACCTCCTTCTTGGTGGACTGGGACGCCCGCCCGAACCCGATGAGCCGCTCCGGCACGATCGTTCGGTACTCGGGCAGGTAGTGCTTGAGGTTGGCCGCGATGGTGCGGTTCCAGTCGATGTCGTGGTGGCGGGCCCGGTTGATACGTGCGCTGCGGTCGAGGGCGCCGGTGAGGGTGGCCCGGGTGCGGGTGGCGAGCCGCTTCTCCAGGTCCTCGACGACCTTGCGCACGACGGCCCGTGCCGTCTCCTTCGTCGTCTCCGGCATGGCCTTGTTGAGCGACAGCAGCGTGCCGACGAGATGCACGTCGGCCTCCACCGCCTCCAGCATCTCCGGCTCCAGCAGCAGCGTGGCGAGACCGAGCCGGTCGATGGCGTCGCGCTGCATGACCTGCACGACGGAGGACGGGAAGTACCTCCGGATGTCCCCGAGCCAGCGCGCCACGGACGGTGCCGAGGCTCCAAGCCCCGCCGAACGGTCCCGGCCCCCTTGCGGCCTCTCCCCCTTTCCGTAGAGCGCGGTGAGCGCCCCGTCCATCGCCGCGTCCTGCCCCGACAGGGCGCATCCGGTGCCGTCCGCCGCGTCGCCCCCGAGCACCAGCCGCCACCGCCGCAACCGCTCTTGCGCCGGGTCCGTCACCTCGGTCGTCATCCGTGTCCTCCCCCGCGACGCCGCTCCCACAGCGGGATCACGGGCACGGTCGTCGTCGGCCGGCGCTCCGCCCGGGGCCCGTCGCCGATGCCGTCCGCCGCTTCCGTCCTCGGAGCCGGCTTCCTCGGTCCTTCGGTCGTCATCCCGTCACCCCCGCCAGGTCGTTACCGGTTCTCTCATCCACCTCGTCCAGCCCGAGCAGCAGCCGGACGACCGGCAGCACGGCATCCGCGCGTGCCGCGTCGAGCTCGGCCGCGAAGCCGGGTATGCCGGAGCCGGCCGCCGCCGGACCGCCCCCGGCCCCCGGCCCTCGCCGGACCAGCTCGCCCAAGGTCCGGCGCACCCCGGGCTCGTACGCCGAGAACGTCCGCCGCAGCAGGGGCAGCACGTCCGTGAAGGCCTCCGCCGGCACGCCGGTCAGCCAGGCGTCGACCAGCCCCAGCAGCCGCTCGTCGTGCACCAGGAGCATCCCGCCGCCGGAGCCTCCTCCGACGAAGCCCTCGATCCACGCGGCCGCGTCCGCGGGCGGTGTGCCCGGTGACAGGACGAGCCCCATGAGCAGCGCCGCCTCGTCCTGCTCCAGCTCCCCGTCGTCGAGCAGGAGCCGCACCGCCCGGCCCCGGATCACCCCGGGCACGGTGTCCCGTCCGCACAGCACCCGCAGCACCGACTGCCAGCGGCCTCGCAGATCGCCGTGTCCCGTCGCGGGTGCGTCGCCCAGGAGCCCCACGGCCCCGTGGACGGCGTCCACATGACGCCGCATCTCCTCGGCGGCGTCCGCGTCGAGCGCGGCGCAGGCCGGGGGCAGACCGACGAAGACCCGCTCGGCCAGGCCCGCGGCGACCTCTCCCAGGGCCCCGGTGTGCGTGCCGCGCACATCGCCGTAGCGCAGGGAGCGGACCAGGGCAGGCAGCGCCTGGGCGAGATGGCCGACGTCCGTGTCGAGGGCCGCCCGGTCGGCGAGGATCCGCATCACCGTGGGCAGGGCGTCGGGCAGTTCGGCCAGCAGGCAGCGCTCGGCGAGCGCGGTGACGTCGGCGAGGCCTTGCGCGGCGACCCCGTCCGCCTGGGCCTTCGCGGTCGCGGCGGACAGTACGGTCGTCCCCCATACACCGGCCTCGGCGACCCGCACCGACAGCTCGGGCTCCCAGCGCAGCCGCCAGGTCTCCCGGAACGTGCCCGTGCTGCCCCGCGAGGCGGCCGGTTCGCCCCACGCGACTCCGAGCAACCGCAGCCGGTGCAGCAGCCTGCTGCGGCCGGCGTCCGTCTCCTTGCGCAGGTCGAGCTCCAACTCCCGCTCCAGCGCCTCCGGCTTCAGCCGCAGCCGGCGCTGGAGCCGGGCGAGGTCCCGCTGCAACGGAACCGCCGGCGCCGTCGACGGCACCTCCCCCAGCACGTCCCCCACGACCAGCCGGTCGTGCACCAGCGCCAGCGGTACGTCCGAGCCCTCGCACATCACCGCCCGCACCGCGTCGGTCGTCTCGCTCAGGCCGGGCAGCGGACGGCCGCGCATCGCCGCGAGCGTCTCGGCCAGCCGCACCGCCTCGATGACATGCGCGGAGGAGACGATCCGGTCCTCGGCGCGCAGCAGCCCGGCCACCTTGGTCAGCCACCGCTCGACCGGCCGGTCCGGGGCGCTGAACAGATGCCCGTACCAGCCCGGCGACTCGATGCCGGCCCCGTATCCGCTGATCCGGGACAGCCTGCGGTGGGTCCACGGCACCCAGGTCATGTCGGTCTTGACCTTGGGCAGCCCCTTCAGCAGCGCCTTGTCGGCGGCGACGGTCGTCTTCTGCCGCAGGGCGGGCACGTGCCAGGCCCCGCAGACGACGGCCACGCCGTCCTCGAACTCCCGCTGCGCGGCCCGGACCTGGAGCCGCATATAGGCCTCCCGCACCAGGTCCCGGTCGTGTCCCCCGACGCCGTAGGTCTCGCGCAGCGCCCCCATGGCCTCCTCGAGCACGGTGAACGGCGCGAGCGCGTCCCCCTTGCCCGCGCCCCGGTGCTCCACGACGTCCTCCCACCACCGCTCCGGATCGTCGTAACCGGCGGTCTCGGCGAGCACGCCGAGCGGATCGATCCGCGGGTCGGCGGGTCCGGGGCCCGAGTCGCCGTGGCTGTCGCCCTCTCCGTCGCCGTCGGTCCCCGTCGCGTCCTCCTGCCTCCCCCAGGCCAGCGTGTGCGTGGCCGGCAGGTCGATGAAGCGGGCCGGGACGTCGTGCGCCAGGGCCCAGCGGATGGCGACCCACTCCGGGGAGAACTCGGCCAGCGGCCAGAACGACGAGCGGCCCGGTTCGTCCACGGCATGGGCGAGCAGCGCGACCGGAGGCCGCATCTCCTCGTCGGCGGCGAGCGGGATCAGGGCATCGGCCTCGGGCGGCCCCTCGATCAGCACGACCCGCGGCCGGGCCTCCTCCAGCGCAGCCCGCACCGCCCGGGCCGACCCCGGCCCGTGATGCCGCACCCCGAGCAGCAGCGGCCCGGCCCCCCGGCCCTCAGCCTTCTCCACGCCTGTCACGCCAACCCCCTCCCCTCCACGCGCACCTCTGACGGCCCCGCCCCGTACCGCTCACACGCTCACCTCACGGCAGGCCCGGTAGAAGTCCTTCCAGTCGTCGCGCTCGCGGACCACCGTCTCCAGGTACTCCTGCCAGATGACGCGGTCGGCCGCCGGGTCGCGGACCACCGCGCCGAGGATGCCCGCGGCGACATCGCTCGGCCGCAGCACGCCGTCGCCGAAGTGGGCCGCCAGGGCGAGTCCGTTGGTGACGACGGAGATCGCCTCGGCCGTGGACAGCGTGCCGCTGGGCGACTTCAGCTTCGTCCGGCCGTCGGCCGTGACCCCGTCGCGCAGCTCCCGGAAGACCGTGACGACCCGGCGGATCTCGTCGAGGCCGTCGGGCGCGGCCGGCAGGTCCAGGGAGCGGCCGATCTGGTCGACGCGGCGCGAGACGATGTCGACCTCGGCGTCGGGGCTCTCCGGCAACGGCAGCACCACCGTGTTGAAGCGGCGGCGCAGGGCGCTGGACAGGTCGTTGACCCCGCGGTCGCGGTCGTTGGCCGTGGCGATCAGGTTGAAGCCGCGGACCGCCTGCACCTCCTGGCCAAGTTCCGGTATCGGCAGCGTCTTCTCCGACAGGATCGTGATCAGCGTGTCCTGCACATCGGCCGGGATGCGCGTCAGTTCCTCGACGCGGGCGGTCATGCCGTCGGACATCGCCCGCATGACCGGGCTGGGCACGAGGGCGTCACGGCTCGGGCCGTGGGCGAGCAGCCGCGCGTAGTTCCAGCCGTACCGGATGGCCTCCTCGGGGGTGCCGGCGGTGCCCTGGACCAGCAGCGTGGAGTCACCGCTGACCGCCGCGGCGAGGTGCTCGGACACCCACGTCTTCGCCGTGCCGGGCACGCCGAGAAGGAGCAGGGCGCGGTCGGTGGCGAGGGTGGTGACGGCGACTTCGACGATGCGGCGCGGGCCCACGTACTTCGGTGTGATCACCGTGCCGTCCGGCAGCGTGCCGCCGAGCAGGTAGGTCGCGACGGCCCACGGCGACAGCTTCCAGCGGGCCGGGCGCGGGCGGTCGTCCTGCGCGGCGAGTGCGGCGAGTTCGCCGGCGAAAGCGTCCTCGGCGTGCGGCCGCAGCGCCTCGGCACCGTCGGTCTGCGACGTCGGTTCAACGGACACAGGCATGGCTGAGTCCCCCTCCAGCTCGGCGGGTTCGGATCTGGGTTCCACGTTGCACCACACCACTGACAATCCGTTCTGACCTGCGAAAACGTCCTGCCGGAGCCGCTCGCGGACCCGATTGTCAGTGGTGGGACCTACCTTCGATCGCATGACTCAGCAGGGGGTGCGCTGGACGGCGGACCAGGTGCTGGCACTGGCGCCTGACACCGCGTCACGCAAGGCGGGAAGCAAACTCGGCGCGGCGGGGCCGTGGTCCGAGGCGGGGAGTTCCGACGAGGGGACGGTGTGGGGGCTGTGCAAGGGCAGCGGAAGCAAGCCGTATCAGACGATCGTGGACATCGCGGACGCCTCCGGGCCCGCGTACAAGTGCAGTTGTCCGAGCCGCAAGTTCCCGTGCAAGCACGCTCTCGGGCTGCTGCTGCTCTGGGCGGGCGGCGACGGAGCGGTGCCGCCGGGGCAGGCGCCGGAGTGGGCCGGGCAGTGGATAGCGGGGCGGCGCAAGCGCGCGGAGGAGAAGAGTTCGGGAGAGAGCCCGGCTTCGCCGTCCGGGTCCGCTGATCCGGAGGCGGCGCGGCGCCGAGCGGAGCGGCGGGCCGAGCGGGTCACGGCGGGTGCGGTGGAGCTGGAGCAGCGTCTGGCGGACCTGTTGCGCGGCGGCCTGGCGGCAGCGGAGCAGTCCGGCTACGGCCTCTGGGAGGAGACGGCGGCCCGCATGGTCGACGCCCAGGCGCAGGGCCTTGCCGCGCGGGTGCGGGAGCTGGGGGCGATCCCGTCCACCGGTCCGGGCTGGCCGGTGCGGCTGCTGGAGGAGTGCGCGCTGCTGCATCTCCTCGGCCAGGGCTGGCTGCGTCGCGAGCGGCTGCCGGACGGCCTCGCCGCCACGGTCCGTTCCCGGATCGGCCTGCCGGCCTCCCCGGACGGCCCGCCGGTGCGGGACAGCTGGCTGGTGCTCGCCCAGTACGACACGACGGACCCACGCCTGACGACCCGCCGGATCTGGCTGCACGGCGCCGGCTCGCACCGCACCGTGCTGCTCCTCTCCTACGGCGCCGCCGGCCGCGCCCCGGAGCCGGCGCTGCCGGTGGGCCTGACCCTCGACGCCGAGATGTCCGCCTACCCTGGCGCCGGGCAGCTGCGGGTGGCCCTGGGCGAGCAGTTCGCACCGCCCACGCCCACGGACATACGTCCGCCGGGGATGACGACGTCGCAGGCGGCGGCCCGTTACGGCGACGCCCTGCGCGACGATCCGTGGCTGGACTCGGTCCCGGTGACGCTGGACCGGGTCGTCCCCACCCCGGACGGCGGCTCCTGGCAGTTGGCGGACGCCGACGAGGACGCGGCGCTGCCGCTCACTCCCGCCGCGCGTTCCCGGCCCGGCCTGTGGCGGCTGGTCGCCCTGTCGGGCGGTGCCCCGGTCAGGGTCTTCGGCGAATGCGGCCACCAGGGCTTCACTCCCCTGACGGCCTGGCCCGAGGGCCCGGGCGACGCGGTGGCGCTGTGCTGAACCGACGGCGATGGACGGGTCTTTCCGGCCCGACCCGCCCTTCCCGCAAATCAACGCATCTTTCAGGCATCACGGGACAACCGATGAGGGTGAGCCTTCAACCACTCCCGGGCGCCCCACGGAAAGGAAGCTCATGACCAGTACCACCGCTTCTGTGGACGCGCCCGCCACCAGCGCCTGGGAGGGGCTTGTCACCACGGCGCTGCTGGGCACGGACCGGCGCACCCCGCCGGGCTCCGGGCCGGGCCCGGAGGCACCGGTGGCGCTCCTGGACGCGGCGGCGACTCAGACCGTGCGACGCCGGGCCGGTCTGCGGCCGGCGCGGGCGGCGGAGCGCCCGCAAGCGGCCCCGGAGGACCCCCGTCCGCCGCTGCCGCCCGCGGCGGCCCGCAGACTCGCGCTGCTGCTGGCCGACCGCCCCGGCGCGTCCGGCGGCGGCCGCCGGGGCGCCGCGCCCGATCTGGTGGAGCTGCTGCCCCAGTGGCTCGCGGGGGCCAACGCCCGTGGCTTCGCACCGCCTCCGCACGCGCTTCCCGCGCTGCTGGACGCGGCCCGGGGGCGTACCGACCTGCGTCCGGCGGTGCTGGAGTTCGCGGGGCCGCGGGCGCTGTGGCTGGCGCGGCTGAACCAGGACTGGCGGTTCGCCCTGCGCTCGGCCCCGGGCGGTGGGGCGGCGCTGCCGCACACCGATGACGACGACCGGATTCAGCAGCTGTGGCAGGAGGGCCTGTTCGCCGAACGGGTCGCTCTTCTCTCCGCCCTGCGCTCCCGCGAACCGGCCGCCGCACGGGAACTGCTCGCGACGACCTGGTCGACGGAACGGGCCGAGGACCGGCTGATGTTCCTCGACTCCCTGCGCGCGGGCCTGGGCCCGGACGACGAGCCGTTCCTGGAACAGGCGCTGGCCGACCGCAGCCGCAACGTCCGGGCGACGGCGGCGGAGCTGCTGTCGGCGCTGCCCGGCTCGGCGCTCGCCGCGCGGATGGCGGTCAGGGCGGAGGCGTGTCTGGCCATCGACCACACGCAGACACCGCAGACACCGCAGACACCGCAGACACCGCAGACACCGCAGTCCGCACAGGCGGCTCCGACCGCCCAAGCCGCCCAGCCCCCTCAGGCCGCCCAGCGCCCTCACTCCCCTCAGCCCACACCGACGATCGCCGTCGAAGCACCCCACGAGTGCGATCCGGGCATGGAGCGCGACGGCGTCGTGGCGAAGGCCCCGGCAGGACGGGGAGAACGGTCCTGGTGGTTCGGCCAGTTGCTGGAGGCGGCACCGCTCGGGACCTGGTCGCGGCGGCTGGGCGGACGGACACCCCGGGAGATCGTGGCGCTGCCGGTGGCGGACGACTGGCAGGGCGAACTGCACGCGGCATGGTGCCGGGCGGCGGTGCGCCAGCGGGACGCCGAATGGTCGCGCGCGCTGCTGGGCGAGCCCTCGGCGCCGGAGGCGGGCGGCCCGGGCGCGGTGTCCCTGGCCGAACGCGCCAAGCTGCTCGGCACGCTGGGCGCCGCCGAACGGGCCGAGTGGGTGGCCGGTTTCATCGCGACGCACGGCCTGTCCGAGGCCTTTCAGCTGCTCGGGGTGTGTGCGGTGCCGTGGTCGGGGCCGCTCGGCCGGGCCGTGGTGGACGCGCTCAACATCGCTCGGGACGCAGGGAGTTATCCATGGAGTTTCAGCGGAGTCATGGGCCTGGCCGAGCGCTGCCTCGACCCGTCCGAGGCCGGTCGCCTCGACGCCCTGCTGGCCGTACCGGACGAACCGGAGAACGCGTCACCCGGAGCCGGCGGCTACTGGGCGGAGGCCTTCCAGCGCCTGGTCACGACCCTGCGGCTGCGCGCGGCGATGGCGGAGGAACTGGGCCTGTCGTAGGCCCGCGAGTACCGGACGACTACGCGTGGAACCGTCCCCGGTCGACAACAGGCCCACCAGGCACGACACCGGAACCGGCACCGAAACCGACCTCGCCCCCGGTCCTGCCCTCGAGCCCGGCCCCAACCCCGGCCAGCCGAAGCCGCCCCGGCCGAACCGCCGGAGGCCTACGCCCCGGCCGGCTGGCGTGCGTTCGTCCGGACCCACTCCACGATCGACGTCGTCGTCGCGCCGGGCGTGAAGATCTCCGCGACGCCCTTCTCCTTCAGCAGGGGGATGTCCGCCTCGGGAATGATCCCGCCGCCGAAGACCAGGATGTCCGCCGCGTCCCGCTCCCTGAGCAGCTCGATCACCGCCGCGAAGAGCGTGTTGTGCGCGCCGGAGAGGATGGACAGCCCGATCGCGTCGGCGTCCTCCTGGATCGCCGTGTCGACGATCTGCTCGGGAGTCTGGTGGAGCCCGGTGTAGATGACCTCCATACCGGCGTCACGCAGGGCCCGTGCGATCACCTTGGCCCCGCGATCGTGGCCGTCGAGCCCCGGCTTGGCCACCACCACGCGGATCGGACCGGCTGCCACACCCATCACTGCCTCCATGAAGCGAATACATCCATCCGTACCGACAAGTACCGCACACATCGGGCACGCAGTACACGCCGCACCGCACGGACACCCCGCCCCGCATCGTCCGGGCAAGTGAACGAACGTTATCTCCAGGATCCCGCAACCGGCAGTTTCGCACTGCAGACCGAGGGGGAAATCACACGGTGGGACAAGCGCAAGGGGAGCCGCGACGAAGTCGCCGTACCGCCGCCGCACCCACCACGCACAGCGGCGGTACGGCACTTCGGCGAAGACACGCAGGGCAAGCACCGCAGGTTCGGCACGCACCGCACGCAGGGGATCACTGGCGCCACACACGCCACACGCCTCACTCAGGCCCCACGGCACACGCGGCTCGGGCCGCTCACATGGTCATCGCCGGCCGTCTTCGCAGCATCTTTCCACGAGGGCACACGGGGGGCGGAGCCGTCCTTCCATGTGCCGACAGGAGGTCGGCCATGAAGGTCACCGGGGCTGCTCTGCCCTTTCTTCCGTTCTGCCGGAGCCTGCTGCCGAGCCGGCTGACGGGACTCTCCCTGGCACTTCTGAAGGCCACCGCCCTGGAGATCGCGATCCTGGCCGGGCATCTCCTCCTCTACCCCTCCGGCATCACCCAGGAGCGACGGGTCCCCGCCCCGGCACTGCCCCCGCCGGACGGTGCCGCCCAACTGCCCACGGAGGCCAAGCCCCCGGTCGTCCTGCTGCACGGCTTCATCGACAACCGCTCGGTCTTCGTCCTGCTGCGGCGCAGCCTCGCCCAGCACGGCAGGCAGCAGATCGAGTCCCTCAACTACTCGCCGCTGACCTGCGACATACGCGCCGCGGCCGAGCTGCTCGGCCGGCGCATAGAGGAGATCTGCGAGCGAACCGGGGCCGGGCGGGTCGATGTCGTCGGGCACAGCCTCGGCGGCCTGATAGCGCGTTACTACGTGCAGCGGCTCGGCGGTGACGCCCACGTCCGGACCCTCGTCACCCTCGGCACGCCGCACTCCGGAACCCGAGTCGCGCCCTTCGCGGACGCGCACCCCATCGTGCGCCAGATGCGCCCCGGCTCACCGGTGCTCGAGGAGCTCACTCGGCCCGCCCCTGACTGCCGTACGCACTTCGTCAGCTTCTGGAGCGATCTGGACCATGTGATGGACCCGCTGGAGACGGCCCGCATCGACCATCCCGATCTGACGGCGCAGAACGTGCTCGTGACCGGCATCGGCCATCTCGCCCTGCCCGTGCACCCCGCAGTCGCCAACGGAATACGGCAGGTCCTCGACACGGCCCACCCGGGTGAACCGTCCGCCCATCACACCGGCGGCCTCACGGTGGCCTGACACCGGACCCGACGGTTGCGCGCTTCGTGTCGAAACGTCGAACAAACTTCGAACACAAAGCCAAACCCGCGCCCGCCGTCCGCCAAAACACGGCCGAATGCCCGTTTCATGCGCGCGCGAAACCTGCCGAAGATTGTCGTGCCCGCGTACCGCCGGGTACAGTCGCCGCACTGCTCTGGCAGCCCCTGTTGTCGAGGCGAAAGAGAAGTTGGTGAACGACCGTCACCCGTCGGGGACCATGACCCCGGCTCCGGCTTCCGAGGCCGACTCGGCGCATTACGCGTCGTACGGCACGCAGGAAGCCCAGTACGGCGACTTCACCACGTACGGCGACTACGCCGCCACCGGTTTTGACGCCACCGGCGCCCACCCGGCCGGTACGAACGGCGCCGGTTTCGACGCCACCGGGCACACCACCGCGACCTTCGCCAGCGACCCCCTCTTCGGCGACATGCCGGGCAGCGGCTCCGATACGGGCGCGTACGACAGCGGTCACTGGCCCACGGGCCCGCACGAGAACCCGCACTACGACGCGTACGCGGCCCAGCACCACGCCGCCTACGACACCGGTGTCTACGACACGACCTCCTGGGCGGCCCAACAGCAGCCGCTGTCGGTCATCCCGCCGCAGGCCGGATCCCCCGACGCCACCGGCCAGTGGGACACCGGCGCCTGGCTCCAGCCCGACCAGTCCGGCAATCCGGCCGACCAGACCCAGCAGTGGGAATGGGGCACGCAGGCCTTCGACACCGGCACCTACGACGCCACGCAGTGGAACTCCGACGGCTCCGCCGCGCCGTCCCCCGACGGGTACGAGCAGCAGGCGGACGCCTTCCACCAGCACGAGACGGCGACGTTCGAGCAGATCGAGACCGGCTACGACGAAGTCACCGGGGCCGGCTACGACGACCCCGCCGCGGACGGCGGTGAGCAGGCCGCCACCGGCGAACTGCCCACCGTCACCCCGCTTCTGGACGGTCAGGAAGAGGTCGGGCCCCGCACCGCCGCACGGGCGGCCTCGCGCGCCGGGTCCCGATCCCGCCGCCGCACACCTCCCAAGCGCTCGGCGCTGCTGACCATCGCGGTGCCCTCGGCGTGCGTGATGGGCGTCGCGGGGATCGCCGCCGCGTCCGTCGGCAGCCTCACCGAGGACAGCGCCGCGGAGGCGCAGACGACCGCGGCGGACGCGCAGCCGGTGCAACCGGCCGCGGCCAACAACAAGCTGGACACGCAGTTGCAGAGCCTCTCCGCCGGAGCCGACGACTTCGCCGACCGGGCCAGCCGTACGCAGGAACGTATCGACCTCAAGGCTCAGCAGGCCGCCGAGCGGAAGCGGGCGGCGGAGGAGGCGGCCCGCAAGGAGCGCCTGCGCCCGAAGTTCGCCGTGCCGGTCGCCCGCCACGGACTCAGCGCCCAGTACGGCCAGTCCGGCATCAACTGGATGTCCCTGCACACCGGCATCGACTTCCCCGTCTCGTACGGCACGACGGTGATGGCGGCGACCGACGGCACCGTCCGCACCCAGTGGAACAGCGCGTACGGCAACATGCTGATCCTGACCGCGAAGGACGGCACGGAGACGTGGTACTGCCACCTCTCCACCTACACGGTCCCCTCCGGTACGAGCGTCAAGGCGGGCGATCCGATCGCGCGCTCGGGCAACTCCGGCAACTCGACCGGCCCTCATCTGCACTTCGAGGTGCGTCCGGGCGGCGGCTCGCCGATCGACCCGCTCCCGTGGCTGCGCAGCCACGGCGTCGACCCGACGTAACGACCCGGCAGCCGGTCCGGCCCCCGCCCGTTCAGCCTCCGCCGGTCCGGCCGGCGGAGGCTCACCTCACAGGACTATCGCCGCACCGGCCTACAGCTTCTCCACCGGCGCGTACCGCAGCAGCAGCCGCTTCGGCTTGTCCCCGAAGTCGATCGTCGCCTCGGCGTTCGCGCCCGTGCCCTTGACCGCCACGACGGTTCCGAGCCCGAACTGGTCGTGCGTGACCCGGTCCCCGACCACGAGCGACACCACCGGCTTCTCGGCGGTGCGGCGTGTGGCGAAACCGGAGGCGCCCGACGCCGACGAACGTGAACGGGACGACGACAGCGAGGCCGCCACCGCGGAGACCGGCCCTGAGGACGCGGGTGCGGTCGCACCGGTCCGCTTCCACTCCAGGTGGGTCGGCGGGATCTCCTCCAGGAACCGGGAGGGCGGGTTGTACGAGGGCTGGCCCCAGGCGCTGCGCAGGGTGGAGCGCGTCAGATACAGCCGTTCCCGCGCGCGGGTGATGCCCACGTACGCCAGGCGCCGCTCCTCCTCCAGCTCCTTGGTCTGGCCGAGGGCGCGCATGTGCGGGAAGACGCCGTCCTCCATGCCGGTCAGGAAGACGACCGGGAACTCCAGGCCCTTGGCGGTGTGCAGGGTCATCAGGGTGATGACGCCGTCGCCGTCCTCCTCGTCGGGGATCTGGTCGGAGTCGGCGACCAGCGCGACCTTCTCGAGGAAGTCCGCCAGGGTGCCCTGTTCCTCCTCGCCGCGCTCCTGCTCGAACTCCATGGCGACGGCGGCGAGTTCCTGGAGGTTCTCGATCCGGGTCTCGTCCTGCGGGTCGGTGGAGGCCTGCAGTTCGGCGAGGTATCCGGTGCGCTCCAGGATCGCCTCCAGCACGGTGGCGGGCCCGGCGCCGGACTCGACGACCGTACGGAGGTCCTCCATCAGCGTGTTGAACCGCTTGACGGCGTTGGTGGAGCGCGCGGCCATGCCGTACGCCTCGTCGACGCGCTTCAGTGCCTGCGGGAAGCTGATCTTCTCCCGCTGGGAGAGGGCGTCGATCATCGCCTCGGCGCGGTCGCCGATGCCGCGCTTGGGCACGTTGAGGATCCGGCGCAGCGGCACCGAGTCCTCCGGGTTGGCCAGCACGCGCAGGTAGGCCAGGACGTCCCGGACCTCCTTGCGCTCGTAGAAGCGGACGCCGCCGACGACCTTGTAGGGCAGGCCGACGCGGATGAAGATCTCTTCGAAGACACGGGACTGGGCGTTGGTGCGGTAGAAGACGGCGACGTCGCCGGCCTTCGCCTCGCCCGCGTCGGTGAGACGGTCTATCTCGTCGGCGACGAACTGCGCCTCGTCGTGCTCGGTGTCGGCGACATAGCCGGTGATCTGCGCGCCCGTGCCCGCGTTGGTCCACAGGTTCTTGGGGCGGCGGGATTCGTTGCGCTCGATGACCGCGTTGGCCGCGCTGAGGATCGTCTGGGTGGAGCGGTAGTTCTGCTCCAGCAGGATCGTCGTCGCGTCCGGGTAGTCCTCCTCGAACTGGAGGATGTTGCGGATCGTCGCGCCGCGGAAGGCGTAGATCGACTGGTCGGCGTCACCCACCACGCACAGCTCGGCGGGCGGGACCTCCGCCTCGGGCGGGACGTCGACGGGGTGCTCGGTGGTGCCGACGAGCTCCCGGACGAGGGCGTACTGGGCGTGGTTGGTGTCCTGGTACTCGTCCACGAGGACGTGGCGGAAGCGGCGGCGGTAGTGCTCGGCGACGTCCGGGAAGGCGCGCAGCAGGTTGACCGTCGTCATGATCAGGTCGTCGAAGTCGAGGGCGTTCGCCTCGCGCAGCCGCGACTGGTACATGGCGTAGGCCTGGGCGAGGGTCTTCTCGAAGCCGTCGCCGGCCTGGGCGGCGAAGTCCTCCTCGTCGATCAGCTCGTTCTTCAGGTTGCTGATCTTGGCGCTGAAGGACTTCGGCGGGAAGCGCTTGGGGTCGAGGTCCAGGTCGCGGCAGACCAGGGCCATCAGCCGCTTGGAGTCGGCGGCGTCGTAGATCGAGAAGCTCGAGGTGAAGCCGAGCTTCTTGCTCTCCCGGCGCAGGATGCGGACGCAGGCGCTGTGGAACGTCATCACCCACATGGCGTTCGCGCGCGGGCCGACGAGCTGCTCGACACGCTCCTTCATCTCGCCGGCGGCCTTGTTGGTGAAGGTGATGGCGAGGATCTGGCCCGGGTGGACGTCCCGCTCGGCGAGCAGGTGGGCGATGCGGTGCGTGAGCACACGGGTCTTGCCGGAGCCGGCGCCGGCCACGATGAGCAGCGGGGAGCCGGAGTGTGTGACGGCGGCGCGCTGGTTGTCGTTCAGCCCCTCCAGGAGCGCGGCGGCGTCCACCGGCGGGCGCGCGGCGCCGTCCCGGTAGTAGGCGTCGCGGTCCGGCGGCACGTCGAACTTCCCGCCGAACAGATCATCCGGAACGGGCTCCGGCACATGATCGTCCTCGGGCGGCGGCGGGGGCTCGTCCGCGGGGCCCCGCTGGGCCTGGAGGTCCGCCAGGAAGCTGTCGTCAAAGAGGCTGCTCATCGCTCTCCGAGTCTAGGGCGCCCCACTGACAGCCCGCCGCCGCCCTGAGAACATCGCCGAAAGGACCCCCCTGTCACCCTCCAGGTGCACGTGATCACAGGCCGCTACGGCCTTCACAATTACGCATGAACAGTGACCAACCCCCCTCGAACGATCACTCTCGGCGATGCTCATGAGCAAGGTCACGGAAATGTATCGGGCATATCACCCATCAACCTTCACAAGGGCCACACGAGTTGGCTACCGTGCGAGGAGGTCACACGACCCCCACCGGCGAACGTCGCCGGGCCGCGTGGCCTCCGCCGAGTCAGGCGTGCCGCAGCGGCAGCCAGAGCCGGGGACCCAACCGAGACCCCGGGGTGAATCGGCCCGACTCCTTTTCCGGAGACGGCCGTAGGGCAACCCTTCCGAACCACCCGCCCGAACCCGACAGCTAACCCGGTAGGCGGAGCATGGAAGGAGTCGCCTCCCTTGGCGTCGCACCGCAAGTCGCGTCCTACGGGTTCGCGCGTTGCAGGCATACGGACCCCCGCCCTCGCGACGGCGGCCCTCACCTCCGTGGCCCTGCTGTCCCAGTCGGCCAACGCCGCCCCCGAGGCCGACGACAAGCCCAGCCTGGAGGAAGTCGAGAAGAAGGTCGACGACCTCTACCGCCAGGCGGGGTCCGCGACCGAGAAGTACAACGGCGCCAAGGAGAAGACCGCCAAGCAGCGCAAGCGCGTCGACACTCTCCTCGACGACGTCGCGAAGCGCACCCAGAAGCTGAACGAGGCGCGGGAGGAGCTGGGCACCTTCGCCGCCGCCCAGTACCGCACCGGCGCCTCCACCCCGGACACGGCGACGTTCCTGCTCGCGGACACCCCGCAGGACTACTTCGACCAGACCCAGCTGATGGACCGGATGACCGGCCGTCAGAAGGTGGCGGTCGACGACTACATCACTCAGCAGTCAGAGACGATGGAGAAGCGTCAGGAGGCCGCTGAGAGCCTCGAGACGCTCACCGAGTCGCAGGGCGACCTGAAGACGGCCAAGGCGACCGTCCAGAGGAAGCTCGCCGACGCCCGCGAGCTGCTGTCGAAGCTGACCGCCGAGGAGAAGGCGCGGCTCGCGGCGATCGAGAAGGAGAAGCAGGAGGAGGCCGCCCGCAAGGCCGCCGAGCTGGCCCGGCAGCAGGCCGAGCAGCAGAGGCAGCAGGAACAGGAGCAGGAGGCCGCCCAGCAGCAGGACAGCGGCTCCTCCTCGACGGGTTCGTCCTCGTCGTCCACCGCGCCCGACTCCTCGTACGCCACCAAGGCCGACAAGGCGCTCGCCTTCGCCCGCGCCCAGATCGGCAAGCCGTACGTCTGGGGCGCCACCGGCCCCGGCTCCTACGACTGCTCCGGCCTCACCCTGGGCGCCTGGAAGGCCGCCGGGGTGACCCTGCCGCGCACGACGTACGACCAGGTCAACGCCGGCACCACGGTCCCCCTGGCCGACGCTCAGCCCGGTGACCTGGTCTTCTTCTACGACGATGTCACCCACGTCGGCATCTACATCGGCAACGGCATGATGATCCACGCTCCGAAGCCCGGCACATACGTGCGCGAGGAGTCGATCTACTACGACGGCGAGTCGTCGATCCACAGCGTGGTGCGGCCGGCCTGACGGGTCTCGCAGGTTTTTGGGACCCCGCGCGCGTGGCCTGCCCGTAACGCGCGCGGGGCCTCCTAGCATCGGCCCCATGCCCGGCCACTCCCCCTCCGTCGCCTGGTGGGCGCAGCGTGCTCCGGCGGCCAGTGCCGCCGTGCTGGCGACCGGGACCCTGTCGGTCGGTCTGGATCTGGCCGGGTACGAGGTCCTCTCACGCATCACCCTCGGCCTGGCCTGCGCGGCCTGGCTGCTGTTCGCCGCGGACTTCACCCTGCGGCTGCTGCGGGCCGGGACCAGGTGGCGGGCGTATACCCGCAGGCCGGGCGTCCTCGAGAGCGTGATGACGACCGCCCTCACCACCGTGGCGGCGACGGCCGTCCTGGGCGCCGCCTTCTCGGCGGCCGGCTCCCAGGCTCTGGCCGTGACGCTGCTGGTGCTCGCCGTACTGCTCTGGCCGGTGCCGCTCGTCCTCGTCCCGCAGGGCGGGGAGCGGCGCAGGCCGGGGTCGGTGTTCGCGCGCTGCATGGCCACGCAGGGGCTCGCCGTGCTCGGCGCCACGCTGGCCGCGGCCGAGTCGGCGGACTGGCTCGCGCACGCGGCGCTGGTGCTGTTCTGGCTGGGGCTGGTGCTGTACGTCCTCGCCCTGGTCCGTTTCGATGTGCGCCAAGTGGCCGAAGGGGTCGGCGATCACTGGCTCGCGGGCGGGGCGCTCGCCCTCTCGGCGCTCGCCGGGGCGCGGCTGATCAGCGCCGACAGCGCGCGTCTGTACCTGTGGAACGAAGACGACCGGGACGTCCTGCGCACCGTGACCGTGGTGCTGCTCGTGCTCGCGCTGGTCTGCTACGCCGTCCTGCTCGCCGCCGAGTTCCGGTGGCCCCGGCCCCGCCATGACGTCCGCCGCTGGGCGACCGTGTTCACCTGGGCCAAGACGGGGACGGCGGCACTGGCCGTCGCCGTCGCCCTCGACGTCTCCTGGCTGGACGGGTTCGGGGAGGCGCTGCTGTGGATCGCGGTGGCCGCGTGGCTCGTGGCCGCCGCGTGGACGGCCGCCTCGGTCCGCTCCGGTGCGCCGCCCGGCCGGCGGGTCAGGTCCAGAGCACGGCGATGAAGACATTCGCCGTGGTCAGCAGGCCGACCAGGCCGAACAGGCCCTTGTCCACCTTCTCCTCGTCCCGTTTCACATAGACCAGACCGAGGATCACGATCAGCAGGGCCAGCTTCACGCCGATCTTGATGTTGTTCACGGACTGGTCGTCGGCCTGGTTGAGGCCGACCAGGATCACACCGGTGACCAGCATCGTCAGCGCGCCGTGCAGCATCGCCGGGGTGTAGCGGGCGGTGCCCTCGCCTATCGCCTTCATCTGGGTGAGAAAGCCGCCCAGGAGCGAGGCGATGCCGATGATGTGGAGGCCGACGAAGAGGTGGATGAGTACGTCCATGAGGCCGGAGCCTAATCAGGGGGTCCGATCCGCCCGGCACCGGCCCACCGATGCATATATGCGCCCCATAGCACCCGATCACCGTCACTCGCCCAGGATTCGACGCATCGGTCATCACGCTGAGTAAAGGCGACGACGCCGAGACGGGATCAGGGTCGCATACGGTCACCGTCGGTCCTCTCGGGACAGCTCGGGACAGTTCCGCGCACCGCCCACGGGCCCGCCATGGCGAGGTTTAGCGTCCTCCTCCAGGTGACCGGCTCCCCACCGCCGCCCGGGCCAGGGGCGGCAGTCGGGCACCACCGCCAGAAGTCCGGCGGCGGCCCGCTTCCCCTGTGCGGGCC
>NZ_JBSHKH010000139.1:0-21507 GCF_053643595.1 Streptomyces sp. NPDC055506
GTCGTCCGGGTGCCGGGGTCGTGCGGGTGCCCCGTGACACCCGCACGGCCCGGGTCGGCGATCGGGCTACAGGTTGCCGCGGCGGGCCTGCTCCCGCTCGATCGCCTCGAACAGGGCCTTGAAGTTGCCCTTGCCGAAGCCCATCGAGCCGTGGCGCTCGATGATCTCGAAGAAGACGGTCGGACGGTCCTGGACCGGCTTGGTGAAGATCTGCAGCAGATAGCCGTCCTCGTCGCGGTCGGCGAGGATCTTCAGCTCGCGCAGGGTGTCGATCGGGACGCGCGTCTCGCCGACCCACTCCCCCAGCGTGTCGTAGTAGGAGTCGGGGGTGTTGAGGAACTCGACGCCGGCCGCGCGCATCGTGCGGACCGTCTCGACGATGTCGCCCGTGTTGAGCGCGATGTGCTGCACGCCCGCGCCGCCGTAGAACTCCAGATACTCGTCGATCTGGGACTTCTTCTTGGCGATGGCCGGCTCGTTGATCGGGAACTTGACCTTGAGCGTGCCGTCGGCGACGACCTTCGACATCAGCGCGCTGTACTCGGTGGCGATGTCGTCGCCCACGAACTCCTTCATGTTCGTGAAGCCCATCACCTTGTTGTAGAAGCCGACCCACTCGTTCATCCGGCCGAGCTCGACGTTGCCGACGCAGTGGTCGATCGCCTGGAAGGTGCGCTGCGCGGGCGGTTCGACCATCGGCTGGGCCGCCACATAGCCGGGCAGGTAGGGGCCGTCGTAGCCGGAGCGCTCGACGAGGGTGTGGCGGGTCTCGCCGTAGGTGGCGATGGCGGCCAGGACGACCGTGCCGTGCTCGTCCTTCCGCTCGTACGGCTCGGTGACCGAGCGGGCGCCGTGCTCGAGCGCGTAGGCGTAGGCGGCGCGCGCGTCCGGCACCTCGATGGCGAGGTCGACGACGCCGTCGCCGTGCTCGGCCACGTGCCGGGCGAGGAAGCGGCCCCAGTCGCTCGTGGGCTTGATGACCGAGGTGAGGACGAAGCGGGCGGAGCCGTTCTCCAGGACGTACGCAGCGGTCTCGCGGTTGCCGTTCTCCGGTCCGGAGTAGGCGACCAGCTTCATGCCGAAGGCGGTGGAGTAGTAGTGCGCCGCCTGCTTGGCGTTGCCCACGGCGAAGACGACCGCGTCCATTCCCTTGACCGGGAAGGGGTCGGCCTGCCGGGCGGTGTCGGGAGTGTGGTGTGTGGTCTGCGTCATAGCCGCAGGGTCTCCCCGCTCGGCAAGGTGCGCAATAGTTTGCGTTTCCGCTGGGCAATCTGTTCAGCAATACGGCCGTGGCATCGGCCCTTCTGTACAGGATGACCATCTCGGGAGGCTGCTGTGGCGATCGATCATCTGGACGGCCGGATCATCCTGCTGCTGGCCCGGGAGCCACGGATCGGGGTGCTGGAGATGTCCCGGCGGCTGGGAGTGGCCCGGGGCACGGCGCAGGCCCGCCTCGACCGGCTTCAGTCGAACGGAGTCATCCGAGGCTTCGGTCCGCAGGTGGATCCGGCGGCGCTCGGCTACCCGGTCACGGCGTTCGCGACGCTCCAGATCCGGCAGGGCCAAGGGCCCGACGTACGGGCCCACTTGGCGACGGTGCCGGAGGTGCTGGAGCTGCACACCACCACCGGCAGCGGGGACATGATGTGCCGCCTCGTTGCCCGGTCCAACGCCGATCTCCAGCGTGTGATCGACCGGGTCGTCGGTTTTGATGGCATCGTCCGGGCCTCCACGGCGATCGTCATGGAGAACCCCGTTCCGCTGCGGATCATCCCGCTGGTGGAGCAGGCAGCGGAGGAGACCTGAGTCATGGGGTGAGCGCGTTTGAACCCTCCCTCAACTGAAACCGAGGGATTCCTGGCTCAGGAAGCCTTCCCGGTCAGCGACCGGAAAGGTCTTGCTCCTTCAACACCAGCCGGGACGGAACCTGCCCGGTTCGGTACTGCAAGCAGAGGAGGTGCTGTGCTGGCTTGGTTCTCGCCGAGCACCGTGTGCGCGCTTGGCTCTCGCAACGCACGCTCCGCACCTTACCCGTTCGGGTGGGCGGTATTTCGCTGTTTGGGTGAAATCACGTTTCCTGGAGGTTCCAGGTGAACTTCTTGGAGTATCTGGGCACCCGGAAAGAGCAGCTGCTCACGGACGCCTACCAGCACGCGAGCGTCGTCTTCCAGTGCATGGTCGTGGCGACCCTGATCGGGGTGCTGATCGGCGTCGTCTCCTACAGCAGCGAGTGGGCCGGGAACCTCGCGACCACGACCACCGCGACCATCCTGACCGTCCCGGCGCTGGCCCTGATCGGTCTGCTCATCCCGATCGTGGGTCTCGGCGTGCCCCCCACGGTGATCGCCCTGACGCTGTACGGGCTGCTGCCCGTCGTCCGCAACGCCATCGTCGGCCTGCGCGGGGTCGACCCGTCGCTGGTGGACGCGGCCACGGGCATCGGGATGTCCCGGTCGGCCCGGCTGCTGCGGATCGAGCTGCCGCTGGCCTGGCCGCCGATCCTGACCGGGATCCGGGTCTCCACCCAGATGCTGATGGGCATCGCGGCCATCGCGGCGTACGCGTCAGGGCCCGGCCTCGGCAACGTCATCTTCCGCGGCCTCGCCTCGCTGGGCAGCGCGAACGCGCTCAACCAGGTCCTCGCGGGCACGCTCGGCATCATCGTCCTGGCGCTGCTGTTCGACGCCGCGTACGTCCTGATCGGACGGCTGACCATTCCCAGGGGGATCGGTGCCTGAGTCCGGCGACCACGGGGCCTCCATCGAACTGGAGAGCCTGACCAAGCGGTTCCCCGGCAGTGCGCAGCCGGCCGTGGACAACGTGAGCATGGAGATCAAGGCGGGCGAGGTCGTCGTCTTCGTCGGCCCCTCGGGCTGCGGTAAGTCGACCACGCTCAAGATGATCAACAGGTTGATCGAGCCGACCGGCGGCCGGATCCGCATCGGCGGTGAGGACGTCACCGACATGGACCCGGTCAAGCTGCGCCGCAAGGTCGGCTACGCCATCCAGTCGGCCGGTCTCTTCCCGCACATGACGGTCGCGCAGAACATCGCCCTGGTGCCGAAGATGATCGGCTGGCCGAAGAACCGGATCAAGGAGCGGACCGAGGAACTCCTCGACCTGGTGGGCCTCGACCCGGGCGAGTTCCACGGCCGCTACCCGCGCCAGCTGTCGGGCGGTCAGCAGCAGCGCGTGGGCGTGGCCCGGGCCCTCGCCGCCGATCCCCCGGTGCTGCTGATGGACGAGCCGTTCGGGGCGGTGGACCCGATCACCCGCGACCATCTCCAGGACGAGCTGATCCGGCTGCAGCACGAGCTGCACAAGACGATCGTCTTCGTCACCCATGACTTCGACGAGGCGATCAAGATCGGCGACCGGATCGCCGTCCTGCGCGAGCGGTCCCACATCGCGCAGTTCGACACCCCGGAGGCCATCCTCACCAACCCGGCGGACGACTTCGTGTCCGGGTTCGTGGGCGCCGGGGCGGCGCTGAAGCGGCTGAACCTCACCCGCGTACGGGACGTGGAGGTCACCGACTACCCGACCGTCACGATCGACGACCCGTTGCAGCAGATCTTCAACCGGCTGCGGGCCGGCGGCACCAACGAGGTTCTGCTGCTCGACCGGCGCGGCCGGCCCTACAAGTGGCTGAGGCGCGGCGACCTGATGCGGGCCCGGGGCTCGCTGGCCCGGGCCGGGACGCTGGTGCACGACACGGTCACCCGGGACGCGACCCTCAGGGACGCGCTGGAGGCGGTACTCACCGACAGCGCGGGGCGGGTGGCGGTGACCGGGCGGCACGGCGAGTACACGGGCGTCGTCGACATGGAGACCCTCATCAACTCCGTGCACGACCTGCTGGAGGCCGACCGGCTCGACGCGCTGGAGCACCAGCACGAACTGGAGTCGCTGCGGGCCTCGCAGACGCACGCGGAGCAGGAGGGCGGCGGGACCGTCACGGGCGTGGGCCTCGGCGGGGAGCGGAAGGCGTGACCGCGCCCGAGGTGAAGGACGTTCCCTCCGGGCCGGCGGCCGAGGAGAAGGCCGGGGTCCCCCGCACGCCGCCGGCTCCCCCGCGCATCGGCTGGCAGAAGCTGACCGTCCTGCCCGCCGCCCTGGTGGCCCTGCTGCTCGCCACCTACCTCTGGTTCCAGCAAGCCGACCTGGACGCGCTCTCCCGGAACGCCCTGTCGGGCGGCCAGGTCTCCAAGGCCCTGTGGCAGCACATCCAGCTGACCGTGATCTCCACGTTCTTCGTGCTGATCATCGCCATCCCGCTGGGCATCCTGCTGACCCGCCGGGCGTTCAGCAGGGCCACGCCGGTGGCGATGGCGTTCGCCAACATGGGCCAGGCGACCCCGGCGATCGGCCTGCTGGCGCTCCTCGTCATCTGGCTGGGCATCGGCCGCAGGGCCGCCCTCATCGGCATGATCATCTACGCCATCCTGCCGGTGCTGTCGAACACGATCACCGGCCTCAAGGCGAACGACCCGACCCTGCTGGAGGCGGCGCGCGGCATCGGCATGTCCCCGCTGGGCGTGCTGCGCCGGGTCGAGCTGCCGCTGGCCGTCCCGCTGATCCTCGCGGGGGTCCGTACGGCCCTCGTCCTGAACGTCGGTACGGCGACCCTGGCGGTCTTCGGCGGGGGCGGCGGGCTCGGCGTACTGATCACGACCGGCATCACCAACCAGCGGATGCCGGTGCTGGTGCTGGGTTCGATCCTCACGGTCGCGCTGGCGCTGCTGGTGGACTGGCTGGCGTCGATCGCGGAGCTGTTGCTGCGGCCGCGGGGGTTGCAGTCATGAGGGGGTTGGTGGGGGCGGTGGTGCTGGTGACGACGGTGTCCGGCTGTGGGCTGACCAGTGGGTCCCCCATGACCGATGACGTGAAGCCGGGCTCGATCGGCCGGGGTGAGCCGCTGAAGGGGGCGCAGCTGACGGTGACGTCGAAGTCGTTCACCGAGCAGCTGATCCTGGGCTCGATCATGGGCATCGCGTTCGAGGCGGCCGGCGCGGAGGTGATCGACCGCACCGGCATCCAGGGCTCGATCGGCAGCCGCGAGGCCGTCCGCAAGGGCGACGCGGACGCCGGGTACGAGTACACGGGCACGGCCTGGATCACGTACCTGGGCAACAGCAAGCCCATCCCCGACCCGCGCGAGCAGTGGGAGGCGGTGCGCAAGGACGACGCCCGCAACGGGGTGACCTGGCTGCGGCCCGCGGAGCTCAACAACACGTACGCGCTGGCGATGAACCAGGAGAACGCGAAGAAGTACGGCACGAAGACCCTGTCGGACGTGGCGAAACTCGCGAAGTCCGACCCCGGGGCGGCGTCGCTGTGCGTGGAGGTGGAGTTCGCCAACCGGGCGGACGGGCTGCCGGGCATGCAGAAGGCGTACGGCATGGACGTACCGGCCCGGGACATCACGCAGATGGACACCGGGATCATCTACACCCAGGCGGCGAAGGGGAGTTGCACCTACGGGGAGGTGTACACCACCGACGGGCGCATCAACTCGATGAACCTCGCCGTGATGGACGACGACAAGAGGTTCTTCCCCAACTACAACGCCGCGCCGATGATCAACACGAAGACGCTGAAGGAGTGGCCGGCGATCGCGGAGGTGCTTGATCCGGTCACGGCGAAGCTGGACAACGCGGTGGCGCGGGAGCTGAACGCGAAGGTGGATGTGGACGGGGAGGATCCGCATCAGGTGGCGTTGGACTGGATGGTGGAGGAGGGGTTTGTGAGGGAGGGGTGATCACGAGCGGGGCGGACATGAGTTGCAAAGAAACCCTTGCAAGGATTCCTTTGCAAGGATAGCTTTGCATCATGCCCGAACCCCAGAACCCTCAAGTGCGGCAGCTCGACGCCCGCTCCCTGCGCGGACTCGCACACCCCCTGCGGATGCAGCTGCTGGACGCCCTGCGCTTCGGCGGCCCGGCCACGGCCTCCCAACTGGCCGACAAGTTGGGCGAGTCCAGCGGAGCCACCAGCTACCACCTGCGCCAGCTCGCCGAGTACGGCTTCGTCGAGGACGCCCCCGAGCGGGGCAAGGGGCGCGAGCGCTGGTGGCAGGCAGTGCACCACGGCCTGCGCTTCGACGACGCCCTGCTCAGCGACTCGGATCCGGCCGTACGCGGGGCTGCGGACCTGTACCTCCACGAGGTCGCCACCACGCAGACCCGGGAACTGGCGACATGGCTGGGCAACCGTGACTCATGGCCCGAGGAGTGGAGCGACGCCTGGGACATGAGCAGCGCCACGCTGCGACTGACACCCGAGCTGACGCGTGAGCTCGTCGAGAAGATGCACGCGCTGATCGACTCCTACCGCGATCGCACACCCACCGAGGACACCCCCGGCGCCGAGCAGGTCCGCTTCCACACCCACGCCTTCCCGATCAGGACGGACTGAGATGAACCCCGACATCCACCTCGCCCTGCACCACGCCCGCGCCGCCGAGCTCCGAGCCGAGGCCGGGGCCCCGAGGCCCGTCCGAGCCGGGCAGGGGCACCATCTCCGTGCCCGTCTCGGCTGGACTCTCGTAGAGGTCGGGCTGCGGCTCGCCACCCGGCCGGGGACGGCAGCGGCCGTCCACTAGCAACTCGGCACTGAGCCCTTCCCCGTCTCCAGGGCCACCAGGGAACTCACCGTGCTCTTCAGCGTGGTCACCGGAATCAGCCGAAGGCCCTTCGGCAGCTCGGCCCGCGCATCCCCGCACTCCGCCTTCGGGACGAGGAACACCGTCGCGCCATCACGCTTCGCCGCCTGCGTCTTGAGGGCGACACCCCCCACCGCACCGATCGTGCCGTCCGCGGCGATCGTGCCCGTACCGGCGATGACGCGGCCCCCCGTGAGGTCCCCGCCGCTGCCGTCGCCGTCGAGCTTGTCGATGATCCCCAGGGAGAAGAGCAGCCCCGCGCTGGGCCCGCCCACGTCGGCGAGCTTCAGGCTCACCTTGACGTCCTTGGCGTTCAGACCGAGGTAGCCCAGCGCGGCCTGCGTCGCCGCGTCCTGGGACTCCTTCATCTGCTCCTCGTTGTGCCGCTCGATCTCCTTGACGCTGTCCCCGTTCGGATAGACGGCGTCGCGCGGCATGACCGCCTGGTCGGTGCGGAACCAGCTGTCGATGACGTCGGGGAGCGAGACACGGGTGTCGGGGGAGGTCGCCTCGATGGTCGTCATACGCAGCTGCCCGCGGGTGTCCCGGGCCGGTGCGCCCGAGATGGTGATCACCTCGGCGCCCTTGTTCTCCCCGAGCACGTTCGCCGTCATCCCCGGCTGCGCCACCGAGAACGGCAGTGGCGCGAACGCCGCCGTGGCGAACAGGGCGGCGACGGGCAGGGCACAGACGGCGATGGCCCGGGGGCGCGTGAGACGAGAGAACACGGGATCAATCTAACTCGGGGGCGGGATCCGGCCCGGATCAGGTCGTGCGGACCCTGTCCGTCGTCCGGACCCTGTCCGGGGACAGGGCAGAGGTCAGCGCAACGCCTCGGCGACCTCCCGCGCCGCCTCGACGACCCGCTCCCCCACCCGCTCGGGCACCACGTCCGCCAGCATGACCACGCCCACGCTGCCCTCGACGCCCGTCACGCCCAGCAGCGGCGCCGCCGCCCCGCAGGCGCCCGCCTCCAGTTCCCCGTGCGTGAGGGTGTAGCCCGGGTCCGCCATCGGGTGCTGCCGGGCCGCGAGGATCGCCTTGCCGGCGGCGCCCCGGTCCAGGGGATGACGGAACCCGGCGCGATAGGCGACGTGATAGTCGGTCCAGGTCGGCTCCACAACGGCCACGGCGAGCGCGTCCGCCCCGTCGACCAGGGTCAGGTGCGCCGTGGCGCCGATGTCCTCGGCCAGCGACCGCAGCGCCGGCATCGCGGCCTCCCGTACCAGCGGATGGACCTGCCGCCCCAGACCGAGCACGCCGAGCCCGACACGGGCACGTCCGCCCAGGTCACGGCGTATGAGGGCATGTTGTTCCAGTGTGGCGAGCAACCGGTACACCACGGTCCGGTTCACGCCCAGCCGGACGGAGAGCTCGGTCACGGTCAGCCCGTGGTCCGTGTCGGCGAGCAGCTTGAGGACCCGCAGTCCTCTGTCGAGCGTCTGGGAGGTCTCCGCGGTCACGACGCCCACTCCTTAGTGGTGAGGTCGGCGGCCCTCTGGCGGCTGGTGCGTCACCGAGTCCCGTCGGCAACGCGCTTCAGAGGCCGCCGATCGGCCGGCGGCCCGGCCTGTCCGGACCGCGTCGCTTCACGGCTGCGCTCCGCGGCGGCTCTGCCACGGGGCGTGTGCGTAGCCGGACAGTAGCGGGGTGGGTTCGCTGAGCGGAAGGCTCCGTCCAGAATCCGGGCACAGCCCAGGGGCAACTGGCTCCCTTTGCCCTCATACGCGCATCAGGAGCCTCGCGTCGCCCCACCGGGCACACACGACACCCGCACATCCGGAACCTGGCGTGGCGATGCCGGCGAGGGCGTCACTTCATCCGGGTCGCCCACTCCTGCACCTTGGCGATCCGCTGCCGCAGCTGCCCCGGCGTCGCCTCCGCCGCCGGAGGCCCCCCGCACACGCGCCGCAGCTCGGTGTGGATCACCCCGTGCGGCTTGCCGCTCTGGTGGACGTACGCGCCGACCAGCCCGTTGAGCTGCCGCCGCAGCTCCATCATCTCCTTGTGGGAGACCACCGGCCGCCGCTCGGCGGGCACTTCGAGCAGGTCGGCCTCCTCGTCCGGCTTCTTGCGGCTGTGCGCGATCTGCCGGGCCTGCCGCTTCTGGAGCAGCAGCTGGACCTGGTCGGGCTCGAGCAGCCCCGGGATCCCGAGGTAGTCCTGCTCCTCCTCGCTGCCCGGGTGGGCCTGCATGCCGAACTCGGCGCCGTTGTACATGACCCGGTCGAAGACGGCCTCGGACTCCAGCGCCTCGAAGGAGAACTGCTCCTGCTCGCCGGTGTCCTCGTCCTGCTCCCTGTTCGCCTCGTCCATCTCCTTCTCGGACTCGGCGTAGGGGTCCTCTTCACCCTGCTTCTTGGGCTTGTCGAGGACGTGGTCGCGCTCGCGCTCCATCTCGTTGGCGAAGGAGAGCAGGTCGGGCACGGTCGGCAGGAACACGGAGGCCGTCTCGCCGCGGCGCCGGGACCGCACGAAACGCCCGACGGCCTGGGCGAAGAAGAGGGGCGTCGAGATGGTGGTGGCGTAGACGCCCACCGCGAGCCGCGGCACGTCGACACCCTCGGACACCATGCGCACCGCGACCATCCACCGGTCGGTGCTCGCACTGAAGTCGTCGATGTTCTTCGAGGCGCCGGTGTCGTCGGAGAGCACGACCGTGGCCTTGCTGCCGGTGATCTCGCGGATCAGCTTGGCGTACGCACGCGCGGAGTCCTGGTCCGCGGCGATGACGAGCGCACC
Organism: Streptomyces sp. NPDC055506; assembly: GCF_053643595.1. Taxonomy (NCBI): domain Bacteria; kingdom Bacillati; phylum Actinomycetota; class Actinomycetes; order Kitasatosporales; family Streptomycetaceae; genus Streptomyces; species Streptomyces sp. NPDC055506. The sequence goes on from NZ_JBSHKH010000139.1 coordinate 9,407, forward strand.
CGCGTCCGGAATGGCCTTCCGCACCTCGGTCAGCCGCTGGTCGGCGGCGCGCAGCACGGCGGGCATCCACTCGCCGCGCGGGTCGAGGGCGGTACGCCAGGCCTGGCTGATGGCGTCCTTGGTCATCGGCTCGCCCAGCCGCGCCGCGATCTCGTCACCGGCTTTGGTGCGCCAGCGCATGTTGCCGCTGTAGGAGAGGAAGATGACGGGCCGCACGACGTTGTCGGCGAGGGCGTTGCCGTAGCCGTAGGTGTAGTCGGCGGCGGACCGCCGGATCCCGTCGTTCCCCTCCTCGTACGTCACGAAGGGGATGGGGTTGGTGTCGGACCGGAAGGGCGTACCGGTCAGGGCGAGCCGGCGAGTGGCGGGCTCGAAGGCCTCCAGGCAGGCCTCGCCCCACGACTTGCTGTCACCGGCATGGTGGATCTCGTCGAGGATGACGAGGGTCTTGCGCTGCTCGACCCGGTTGCGGTGCAGCATGGGCCGCACACCGACACCGGCGTACGTCACGGCGATCCCGTGGTAGTCCTTGGCGAGCGGCCCCGCGCTGTACTCGGGATCCAGCTTGATGCCGATCCGCGCGGCCGCCTCCGCCCACTGCTTCTTGAGGTGCTCGGTGGGCGCGACGACGGTGACCTGCTGGACGACGTGGTGGTGCAGCATCCAGGAGGCCAGCGTCAGCGCGAAGGTCGTCTTGCCGGCGCCGGGGGTGGCGACCGCCAGGAAGTCCCGCGGCTGCTCCTGGATGTACTTCTCCATCGCGCCCTGCTGCCAGGCGCGCAGCTTGCTGGCGGTACCCCAGGGGGCGCGGCCGGGGAACGCCGGGGACAGGTGGTGCGAGGCAGAGCTTGTGCCGGCGGTGGTAGTCACGGTCTCCGTAAGGGGGTCGGGCGGCTCGTCCAAGCGAGCCAAACGGCTCGGCTACGTATGACAACCGGGCCACCCTACCGGCGGCCCGCCCCCGTCAACGCCCGGACAACCCCGGACCACCCAAGGGTGGGATCCACGTCACAGCTCCCTCAACCGCCCCGCGATGACGGAGATGTCGCTCTCGTCCCCGGAGGCCACATCGATGACCAGGTCGTACGCGGCATCTTGGTCGCAGCCGGTGAGGTCGACGCCGTTGACACCGAGGAACGTCGCGGCGGCCAGCCAGGCCGTGCGCTTGTTCCCGTCGACGAGGGGATGGTTCGTCGCGATGGCGTGCAGCAGCGCGGCAGCCTGTTCGTGCAGGTCCTCGTAGGCCGCCGTGCCGAACATCCGGGCGCGCGGGCGGTGCACGGCGGAGACCAGCAGTCCGGTCTCCCGGACCTCGGGGGCGGGCCCGTCGCCCCGCCCGCCGAAGGCGATGCGGGCGATCGCCGTGACCTCCGCGACGGTGAGGTGCCTGGTCTGCCCGGTCTGACTGCTCTGGCTGCTCTGGCTGCTCTGGCTGCTCTGGCTGGTCATTCGCCGAGCCTCCGCAGCAGATCGGCGTGCGCGCCGGCGAGCGACTCCGCCGTGCCCCGCACCGTCGACGACTCCCGCGCCAGCCGGTGCAGTACGGCATCCAGCGCGATGTCCTCGGGGAGACGGCCGGTGGCGTCCGCGAGGTCGTCGAGCTCGCGCCGGACGTCCGGCGGGAGGGGGATGGTGAAGTCCGTCATGCCGGTGACGATAGGGAGCGTTCCGGGGAACCGGCGAACTCTTTACGACCCGCCCCGGCCCCAACAACCCACGAGGCGAGGGGTGCTCACCGCTCCCGCAGCCGCGTCGTCACCCAGGCCCCCACCAACGCCACCCCGGCCATCGGCAGGAACACCGCCGCGAAGGCGGCCGGATGGGAGCCGGAGGTGTGTGCGGCCGTGTGGGTCACCGTGCCTCCGCCGAGGGCGGCGAAGGCGGCTCCTCCGGCGGACAGGAGGACGACGTTGGAGAGGCCGTCGGAGATCTGCAGGGCGGCGGAGTTGGATCCTGCTTCCGACGGGGCCGAGAGCTGGAGCAGGAGCACGCTCGTGGAGGAGATGACGAGCCCCATGCCGAGACAGCCGAAGGCCCAGGCGACGGCCAGGGTCCAGACGGGCACGGAGTCGATCAGGACGCTCGGCGCCGTGGCGATGGCCGCCGCCACCAGCAGCATTCCGACGGTCGTCAACCGCTCCCGGTACGGCTCGAACCGCGACCGCGACTGCACCCACGAGCCCAGCGCCCACGTCCCGCCGCCCGCGGCGAGCGAGAACCCGGCCAGTGTCGGACTGAGCCCGCGCTGGGTCACGAGCATCAGCGGCACGAAGGACTCCGCGGCGACGAAGGACCCCGCGGCGACACCGCGCAGCAGCACTACGGAGGGCAATCCGCGGGCAGCACGGTAGGTACCCCTCGGCAACAGCCCGAGCACGGCGGGCACCAGCAGGGCCACGCCCACGACACCGGGCAGGAGCGAGAGGGGGCGCAGGTCCTGGGCGGCGTACTGGAGCAGCCCGGCACCGAGGGAGATGGCCAGGGCGAGACGAATACGCCGACGGTCGAAGGACTTCGAGACCGCCTCCCCGACCGGACCGGCGGCCCGGCGCCGTATCTGCGGCACCGCGAGCGCCAGCGGGAAGACGACGAGTAGGGGAATCCCGACGAACACCCATCGCCAGCCCAGCTGTTCCGTCACCGTGCCGGCGGCGAGCGGACCGACGATCGACGGTACGACCCAGCTCGCGGCGAACGCCGCCATGATCGCCGGCCGCAGCCGCTCCGGATAGGCCCGCCCGACGACGACGTACAGCGCGACGATCACCAGCCCGCCGCCGAGCCCCTGCACGGCCCGCCCCAGGATGAACAGCCACATCACCCCGGCGGTCCCCGACAGCAGCAGCCCGGCCCCGAAGGATGAGATGCCGACCGCCAACGGCCCGAGGGGCCCACGCCGGTCGGACCACTGCCCCGCGAGCACCATCCCGAACAGACTGGTCGTGAAGTACCCGGAGAACGCGAACGCGTACAGCGACACCCCGTCCAGCTCCCGCGCCGCGACCGGCATCGCCGTCCCCACGGCCGTCGCCTCGAAGGCGATGAGCAGCACGACGGAGACGATCCCGACGCTCAACGCCCGGTACGCCCGCCCCAGCACGGTCTCCTCCACCTCGGAAACCGACGGGACGGCGGCGTCTACGACCTCTGGGTCACTCGACTTGGGGACGGTCATGCCCGCCAGCGTAAGTTCCACAGGGCGGGTTGACCCCTGTCGCGAGACGGCCAACCACCCCGACCTTGGTCGTACGACCCTGGCCCGACCCGCGCTCTGTGAACGCCGTATGGCAGTCCCATTGCGACACACTCGATGCCCTTGAGCACCGCTTCCCCACCGACCTACTGTCAGGACATCGAGTTGGAACACGGCCGTGTGCCGAACCGTTCCCCCTCGACCCGGCCGTGTGCCCGAGTGGTTCAGGGGCTCGCCTGCAAAGCGAGTTACGTGGGTTCGAATCCCGCCACGGCCTCCACAGCGTCACCCGGCGTCCGGAAGCGGCTCCTGGCCGGCCTCCTCGTCGGCCTTTCGCCAAGCCCGGCGGGCGTTCTCCGTGCGTACGGCGTCCAGCCACCGCCACAGGCCGATCTCCTCGAGTCTCAGGCCGGGGCAGGCGATCCGGTGCGGTACCCGGCACACGGCACCGGGCGCGGGCTCGTCCGCGCGGCTGTTCCAGGCCGTTCCGTTGGAGTCCACGTACCAGCGGTGCCAGGCGGGCACCATGTGTGCCGGCACCGGCATGTCCGGTTCGAGGAGGACGTGCCAGCCGTAATAGGTGACACGCCGATCACCGACGAGCCCACAGTTGGGGCAGACGGGCGGGGCGGGCGGCTCGGGCCCTGTGGCGCCTTCCATCGCGGCCTGGGCCCGGTCGGTCTTCTCCCACGGCTGCGGCACGCCCGGCGGCGCCTGCCGGTGTCCGTCGGGGTCGTGTAACGGGATGATGCTCGGCTCAGCTGTATCCCCCATAAGACCGAGCATCAGGGGGTGTTCGGGACCGGGGTAGGGCGCAATCAGGGCGCAACGGGAGCAGTCGGGTGGGGCAAGGCGCAGGTCACCGCTCCGCTGCCCGGTCCCGTGCTTGACCCTGACGCACGGGCAACCGTTCCTATTCAGTGAGCAGGAGTGAGTGTTGTACCCATTCCTGGTCGCTGCGGACATCCCGAACGGTTTTGGATGTCCTGGTCGCCCGCGTACGGCCCGCGTCCGGCGGCACGGATCGTGTCCGTGGTCCGGGAACGCGGGGGCGGGCTCCCTCACGCCCGAGGGTGTCCGGTCGGGCCTGGACGGTCCGATGCCCGTGCGCATCGCTCTGGTGTGCACGGGGCGGTGCCGTCCGTCGCCGGATCGGATGCCCCTGGGCGCGCCTGCCGATCGCGATGCTCGCGGCATCGTGCCGGCTGGTCTTGCGGGTGGGGGTTGCGAGTGGTTTCTGCCAGTGCTGGGCGCCCCATTTCGAGGTGTAGGCGGGGTCGACGGCGATGATGCTGATGCCACTCTGGTCGGCCATCGAGGTCAGCCGGGCCCGCAGCCTGCCGGTGGGCATGCCCGAGATGAGCTGCCGGAAGCGGCGCTTGCGGCCGTGCTTCTCTCTGGTTTTCTCGGCCTGGAAGTCGAGGTCTTCGACCGCGATGGCTGTGACGCGGCAGGACTTGGCCCAGTTCAGCAGCCGGGTCAGGGCGTGCCGGACCTGGGCGTCACGATGGCTGGTGCTGCCGGACAGGTCGTAGAAGAACCGGCGGGGACGGCCGATGGGGTTGCCGTGGGTGTCGAGGCGCCATGCGGCCAGGTGGTCGGCGTTGGTGTCGACACCGATCACACCGTGGGCGAGGGCGGCTTCCATCGGGGCCGTCCTCGTCGGCGGGATCTGCCAGGACGCCGTGACATACCAGCGGCCGCGCTGCACGTCGTGGTGGATGCGGTAGGCCACCGCCCGGTTGGCCTCGACGCGGTCGGCCCACTCCAGCCCCGGTGAAGGAAGCGCACCTTCGCGGCGAGGACGTACCGGCCGTGCCCAGCGTTCGCCAGCGAAGCGAGCGGGGCCGGAAGCTTGATACTGACCTCGCCCTGGGGTGTGATGCGGATCGTCTCGTTGCCGAAGCGTTTGCCGGACTCCCCGTCGGCGGCGAGGAACCAGCGCCCGGCCTCCCAGCGCTGGCGCCATTGGGTCTCGGTGAGGTGTGCGGTGTCGAGGTGGTGGCGGGTGTTGAGTAGACGTTTGCCGCCCCGCACGACATGCACCCGGCCCGCTTCCCGGTCGGCGCGGATGCGGTTCAGCCGGTCTTCGAGGACCTGCAGGCGGCGCGACTTGCTGAACCACTCACGCGCGGAGCGGTAGCCGCCCGGAGCGTGTTTGGTGCCCTTGGCGCCGACCGGGAGCGACAGACGGTGCCGGATCGTGGCGATACCGGCCTCGAGCGACTGGACATGTGCTGCCTGCCCGCGCCGGGCCAGCGCCCACTGGTCGTGGGTGGCCTTCGTGATCGACCCGGCCCACCGCGAGGACGACAAGACCGTCAACTCCCGCTTGCGCGCCGCCCAGGTATCGCTGGAGTGTCCAAGCCCGTCCGCGCAGCGGGCCTTGAGGTCTTTCGACGCCAGCGATCCCAGATGCGCGCCCACCCGCTGGAGCACCTTCTCGTCCTCGGCCGTGAGGTGCTTCAGACGGTCACGCACCGCCACACCGGACGGGCCGAGCGCGACGAACGGCGCCGCCACCTCCCGCAGTCCACTCACCGCCACCACCCTCCCCTCCCAGGCCCGAAGACATCCCGCCGTCACACCCAACGGCCACCACCCAGAAAGGTCACGCATTCGGAACAAGAACTCCAGTTCCCCAGTGCGAGACCCCGCCACGAACAGCCGGATCCTCACTCATGCATGCCAGAACTCACTCATGCGCTGTCATCCGGCAGCAGCTCACAACCCCCTGGCCATTTGTTGCGACGTGACGAGCTGAAGCTCGGCGAAACCGGCGCGTAGCGGTGTTTTCCGGTGGTCGCGGCGCGGGAAGCCGTGTTGCGGAGCAGGTCCGGTCCGCGCATAGTTGCGCTGCGGTAGTCGGCGAACCGGGGGTGGGATGGGCGATGGCCAGGCACGGCGCGGATGAGCATCCCCACGGTGCCGACCGACTGTGCGAGGCCGGGGATCGCGTGTATTCCCGGGCCGTACGGCGGGGCCGTGTGCCGCGCGGGGATGCCGAACCGGTGCCCTGTCTGCTGGAACTCGCCCTGCTGCACCCGGACCCCGACGACATGGACTGGCTGGTGCCGACCTCCCCGCAGGAGGTCATGACCCGGCTGCTGCGCGGGATGTACGACGAGGTGAGCGACAGTCAGCGGCGGGTGGGTTCGGCCGTGGCCGCTGTCGAGTGGTACGCCGGTCTCGGCCGCCGGGTACGGCCGGCCCCGCCCGCGGGCGAGGGCTCGGCGATCCGGGTGCTGGACGGGCTCGCCCGGATCCAGGCCGCGATGGACGAGGCGACCCAGGCGTGCACGACCGAGGTGCTCACGGTCCAGCCCGGCGGCATCCGGCGCGAGGCGGAACTCTCCGAGGGACTGCACCGGGCGATGGCGCTGCGCGGCCGCGGGGTGCGGATGCGGGACCTGTACACGCATGTCGCCCGGCACGGGCAGGGGCTGCTCACGTATCTGGAGCTGATGGGCGACGCGGTGGAGGCCCGCACGCTGGACGAGGTGATCGACCGGCTGATCCTCTTCGACCGGACGGTGGCCTTCGTCCCCGCCAACACCGACCGCACGATGGCCCTTGAGCTGCGGCATCCGGCGCTCATCGAGTACCTGGTCACGGTGTTCGACCGGCTGTGGCGCCTGGCCACCCCGCTGACCGCCCCGCTCCCCGAGACCGGCATCGAGGGCATCTCCCACCGGGAGCAGTCCATCGCGGCCCTGCTGGCGGAGGGCCACCAGGACGCGGTGATCGCGGAACGGCTGGGGATAAGCGTCCGGACGTGCCGGGCCCATATCGCGCGGCTCTCGGAGACGCTGGGGGCGGCGAGCCGTACCCAGCTCGGGGTGCGCATCGCCCAGGCGGGCCTGGACGGCCCGCCGCGCTCGGCGGCGTCCCTCAGGGTTCCCGGTCATCCTGCTGCAGGATCCCCGACTGCGCGATGAGGTAGCCGAGTTGGGCCCGGCTGCCGCTGCCCAGGGCCGAGGCCAGCTTGGCTATGTGCGCACGGCAGGTGCGTACGTTCATGCCCAGCCGGCGGGCGATGGCCTCGTCGACGTGGCCCTCGACCAGGAGCTTGGCAATGGAGTACTGGATGTCCGTGATGCCGCCGCGGGCGGTCTCGTACGGGGTGCCCGTGCTCAGCGGCACCGAGCGGTCCCACAGGTACTCGAAGAGCTTGATGAGGTAGCGGACCAGGCCGGGGTGGCGCAGTTCCAGAGCGACCTGCTGGTCGTCGCGGGCGGGGATGAAGGCGACGGACTCGTCGCAGATGATCAGGCGCTCGACGAGTTCGTCGATGGTGCGGTACTCCGCCTTGCCGTCGGAGAGCTGGGCGGCGTAGGCCAGCTGCTCGGGGTTGTAGTGGGCGGTGTGCTGGTACAGGGTGCGGATGCGCACGCCGCGTTCGATCAGCGGCCTGTCACGCTCCAGCCCGCGCAGCAGGCTGCGCTCGGACATCCGGTCGCTCGGCTGGACGGTGAGCATCTCCGCCTGGCACTGGATGGTGGCCATGTTGAGCGCGGCGTTGATACGTTCGCCGCCTTCGAGCACAGTGATGGCGTCACTGGTGGCGGCCAGCTGGGTACCCAGGGCCATGAACGGCTGAAAGGTCTCCGCGAGGCCGGTTGCCAGACGACGGCGGTCGGCTATCTCCTGCTCCAGCGGGTTGAGCTGCCGGGACAGGGCGACCGCCGGGGGCACCGGCCGCAGCCAGTTGGGGTCGTCCGGATCCGGATGAAGCAGGGCGAACTCCACCAGGCAGGGGGCGGGCTCCGCATCCGCGCGAGCGATGCGTCCGGCGCGCAGTGCGGCGGCATACAGACGGCCGCCCTCCTCGCACCACTCGGTCATCGCGTGGGGATGTGTCGCCTTAGTCGGATTTGCTATCAAATCTCCACCCCCCAGGGTCCTGAACATGCAGGAACATGATGCATCGATTGTGTGGCCATGACGTGCCCGAATGAGCCATCGTCGTACCTGACGGGGGAAAAGGGGACCTTCAAGTGAGGACGAAGCCGACTATGCGTAACAGAATGCTTCGCTCGGTGCTTGTCGCCGCCTTCTCCGCCGTTGTGGCCCTCGGCACCCTGAGTGGCTTCTCCGATGCGAAGGACGATGTTCGGGCGAACAGCAGCTGGCCGTCTGTTGCCGTGAACACCAACGGCGCGAGTAACAGCAGTTGGCCGAGTTCCGGGGCAGCGGAATCCGGGAGCTGACCGTGACCACTCCACCCGACGACCGCTCCTTCCGTCGTGAAATGGCCACCGCCTACCGCTCAGGCTGGCACTTCATCGACCTGGTCACCGCCATCCCCCACAGCGGTGACTCGTTGATGGTGACTGTTTTCGGCGAGCCGGTGGTCGTCACACGGGACGATGACGAGGACGTGCGGGCTTACCGGTGTCTGCGGCGGCCTCGGGGGGCGCCGCAGCCCGTGCGATGTGCCGTACGGTACGGAATGATCTTTGTGAACCTGGACCAAAGGGACCACGAGCAGGTGGACGCCGAGTCTCCTGCCCCGAGGACCATCTCTGCCACCCCCCGCAGTGCCTGACGCGATTCCCCCGTCGTAACAGATCGCTCAGGTGCTTCCCCCCGCAGCGGCGTCACCGTGACCTGAACACGGTGACGCCGCTGCAGTTTTGGGGGACATTTCCTGGAATCGGCCTGGTCACGCGGTGGCCGGAAGCAGTCGATCACCGGTGTGGATTTTCACTCCGCTCAACCTCGCTCACCCGCGCCCCATCGCTCGCGTCAGCTCGATCTCGATGACCACGCGCGCCGGGTTGGGCGACGGGGTTCGGCCGTAACGCTCCGCGTAGCGGCGTTCCGCCTCCGCGACCCGGTCGGGCTCGCCGTGGACGAAGGCCCGGCCCTCCAGCGTCGCCCACCGCTTGCCCTCCATCTGGCAGACGGCGACGGCCGCCCCCCGCTCCCCGGCGGCCAGCACATGGCGCACCTTGGCGCTCGCCTTGTTCGCGATCACCCGAGCCAGACGGGCCTCGGGATCGTATGTGACTCCGACGGGTACCACGTGCGGAGTGCCGTCCGGGCGGGGAGTCGTCAGGGTGCAGACGTGCCGTTCCCGCCAGAAGGCGAGATACGGCTGGTCGGGGGCACTCGGATCGACGGAGTACTTGGTGGCCATGACCCGGAACATAACCCTCGCGCACTCCCGGATCCGGCCTTGAGTGGAATAGACTCAACTTTATGTACGCTGATTGAGTCAGTGCGCTGATCCGGTCAGTGCAAGGAGGAGGAGAACGCGAACGTGGACGCCGAGCTGACCAACCGGAGCCGGGACGCGATCAACGCGGCCAGCAACCGGGCCGTGACCGAGGGGCACCCCGACCTCACCCCCGCCCATCTGCTGCTCTCGCTGCTCCAGGGCCAGGACAACGAGAACATCACCGATCTGCTCGCGGCCGTCGACGCCGACCAGGCGGCCGTACGCGCCGGAGCCGAGCGCGTGCTCGCCGGGCTGCCCAGCGTGACCGGCTCCACCGTGGCGCCGCCCCAGCCCAACCGCGAGATGCTCGCCGTCGTCGCCGACGCGCAGGCCCGCGCGAAGGAGCTCGGGGACGAGTACCTCTCCACGGAGCACCTCCTCGTCGGCATCGCCGCGAAGGGCGGCGCGGCCGGCGAGGTGCTCGCCCAGCAGGGCGCCGACGCCAAGAAGCTCCAGGCCGCCTTCCAGAAGGCGCGGGGGCAGCGCCGGGTGACCACGGCTGACCCCGAGGGCCAGTACAAGGCCCTGGAGAAGTTCGGCACCGACTTCACCGCCGCCGCCCGCGAAGGCAAGCTCGACCCGGTCATCGGGCGGGACCAGGAGATCCGGCGGGTCGTGCAGGTCCTGTCCCGCCGTACGAAGAACAACCCCGTCCTCATCGGTGAGCCCGGGGTCGGCAAGACCGCCGTCGTCGAGGGGCTCGCCCAGCGGATCGTGAAGGGCGATGTGCCCGAGTCCCTGAAGGACAAGCGCCTCGTCGCGCTCGACCTGGGCGCGATGGTCGCCGGGGCGAAGTACCGGGGTGAGTTCGAGGAGCGGCTGAAGACCGTCCTGGCCGAGATCAAGGACTCCGACGGGCAGATCATCACCTTCATCGACGAGCTGCACACCGTCGTCGGGGCCGGTGCGGGCGGCGACTCCGCCATGGACGCCGGGAACATGCTGAAGCCCATGCTGGCGCGCGGTGAGCTGCGCATGGTGGGTGCCACGACCCTCGACGAGTACCGCGAGCGCATCGAGAAGGACCCCGCCCTGGAGCGCCGCTTCCAGCAGGTGCTGGTCGCCGAGCCGACCGTCGAGGACTCCATCGCGATCCTGCGCGGGCTCAAGGGACGGTACGAGGCCCACCACAAGGTGCAGATCGCGGACAGCGCGCTGGTCGCCGCCGCGTCGCTCTCCGACCGGTACATCACCTCCCGCTTCCTGCCCGACAAGGCCATCGACCTGGTCGACGAGGCCGCCTCGCGGCTGCGCATGGAGATCGACTCGTCCCCCGTCGAGATCGACGAACTCCAGCGCGCCGTCGACCGGCTGAAGATGGAGGAGCTGGCGATCGGCAAGGAGACCGACGCCGCCTCCCGCGAGCGCCTGGACAAGCTGCGCCGCGACCTCGCCGACAAGGAGGAGGAGCTGCGCGGCCTCACCGCCCGCTGGGAGAAGGAGAAGCAGTCCCTCAACCGCGTCGGCGAGCTGAAGGAACGCCTCGACGAGGTGCGCGGCCAGGCCGAACGCGCCCAGCGCGACGGCGACTTCGACACCGCCTCCAAGCTGCTCTACGGCGAGATCCCGGCCCTGGAGAAGGAGCTGGAGGCCGCCTCCGAGGCCGAGGAGGAGGTCGCGAAGGACACCATGGTCAAGGAGGAGGTCGGCTCCGACGACATCGCCGACGTCGTCGCCTCCTGGACCGGCATCCCGGCCGGGCGTCTGCTGGAGGGCGAGACGCAGAAGCTGCTGCGCATGGAGGACGAGCTCGGCAAGCGCCTCATCGGGCAGACCGAGGCGGTGCGGGCGGTGTCCGACGCCGTACGACGCTCCCGCGCCGGCATCGCCGACCCCGACCGGCCCACCGGCTCCTTCCTCTTCCTGGGTCCGACGGGTGTGGGCAAGACCGAACTGGCCAAGGCCCTCGCCGACTTCCTCTTCGACGACGAGCGGGCGATGGTCCGCATCGACATGTCGGAGTACGGCGAGAAGCACAGCGTGGCCCGGCTGGTCGGCGCCCCGCCCGGCTACATCGGCTACGAGGAGGGCGGCCAGCTCACCGAGGCGGTGCGCCGCCGCCCGTACTCCGTCGTCCTGCTGGACGAGGTGGAGAAGGCCCACCCCGAGGTCTTCGACATCCTGCTCCAGGTCCTGGACGACGGCCGGCTCACGGACGGCCAGGGCCGCACGGTCGACTTCCGCAACACGATCCTCGTGCTGACGTCGAACCTGGGCAGCCAGTATCTGGTCGACCCGGTGACCAGCGAGCAGGAGAAGAAGGAGCAGGTCCTGGAGGTGGTGCGGACCTCCTTCAAGCCGGAGTTCCTGAACCGCCTGGACGACCTGGTCGTCTTCGCCGCGCTGACCAAGCCGGAGCTGGAGCGGATCGCGAAGCTCCAGCTCGACCGTCTGGCCAAGCGCCTCGCCGAGCGGCGCCTCACGCTCGACATCACGCCCGAGGCCCTGGCCTGGCTCGCCGAGGAGGGCATGGACCCGGCGTACGGCGCCCGCCCGCTGCGGCGCCTCGTGCAGTCCGCGATCGGCGACCGCCTCGCCAAGGAGATCCTCTCCGGCGAGATCAAGGACGGCGACACGGTCCGGGTGGACCGCTTCGAGGAGGGCCTGATCGTGGGCCCGGCGACGGGCAAGACCCTCTGACCGGCCGCTCATGCCCCGGCGACGGCCCGCCCCGCACCTGTGGGG
>NZ_JBSHKH010000140.1:0-21280 GCF_053643595.1 Streptomyces sp. NPDC055506
TCGGGGAACGGCCCGGAAAACAGCAATGCCCGGTGGGTGGTGCGCGTCCGCTCGCACCACCCACCGGGCATCCGTGAAGGGCCTACTTGATCCAGGCCTCCACCTTGTCGCGGTTGGCCTCGACCCACTTCTTCGCCGCGGCCTCGGGCGCCATCTTGTCCACGGCGATGTACTTGGCCACGGTGTTCTGGTCCTCGTTCGTCCAGGTGAAGTTCTTCACCAGGTCATAGGCCGGGCTGCCCGACTTGGCGAACTTGGCGCTGACGATCTTGTCGAGTTCGTACACGGGGTAGTCACAGGCGACCTTCTCCGTGTCGGCGTCGCAGCCCTCCTTGTACTCGGGCAGGCTGACCTTCTTCAGCGGCACCTCGGACATGAACCACTGCGGCTCGTAGAAGTAGCCGATCACCCACTGCTTGTTCTTCTCGGCGTTGCGGTAGGCCTGGATGAGCGCGGTCTCACTGCCCGCGTACACCACCTTGAAGTCCAGCTTGAGGTTCTTCACCAGCGCCTCGTCGTTGGTGACGAACGACGGGTCGCCGTCGAGGAGCTGGCCTTTGCCGCCCGACTCCGAGGTCTTGAACTTCGACGCGTACTTGTTGAGGTTCTTCCAGTCGGTGATGTCCGGATGCGCCTTCGCCAGCCACGGCGGCACGTACCAGCCGATGAGGCCCTTGTTGCCGGTCGGACCGGCCTCGACGGCCGTCTTCTGATCGGTGATGTACTTCTTCTTCAGGTCGTCGTGGCCCCAGTTCTCCACAACGGCGTCGACCTCGCCGGTGCCGAAGCCCTGCCAGGCGATCTCCTCCTTCAGGTCCTTCTGCTCGACCTTGCAGCCGAGGTCCTGCTCGGCGACGTACGCGAGGACCGCCGCGTTCGCCTCGTAGCCGACCCACGGGTTGATCGCGAGGTTGAAGGTGCCGCACTTGTCCGAGCCGCCGGACCCGCCCGCGCTGTCGTCACCGACCTTCGCGCCGCCGCAGGCCGTGAGAGTGAGGCCGAGTACGGCCAGGCCGGCCGCGCCGGCTCTCCAGTGTCGTGCCATGGTGTGATGCTCCTTATGCGCCGGCGCGGCGAGCCGCTGCCTGAGTGATCCGGTCGAACATGACGCCGAGCAGGACGATGGCGAGCCCTGCCGCGAGTCCCTTGCCGTACAACTGGCCCTGCGAGAACCCGGCCACGACGTCGTAGCCGAGGGCCCCCGCTCCCACCAGGCCTCCCACGACGACCATCGACAGCACATAGATCAGGCCCTGGTTGGTCGCGAGGGTCAGGGCGCCGCGTGACATCGGCAGCTGGACCTTGGTGATGAGCTGCCAGGTGTTGCACCCGGTCGATGTCGCCGCTTCGACGGTGGTCTGCGGTACGGCCCGCACCCCGTCGGCGATGATCTTGATGGCGACCGGCGCAGCGTAGACGATCGCCGCGACGATGGCCGTGAACCGTGTCGCGCCGAACAGCGCGAGGAACGGCACGAGATAGACGAAAGGCGGCATTACCTGCGCCGCGTCCAGCGAGGGCCTGAGCAGCCGGTCGACGAGCGCGCTGCGTCCCATCCACACGCCGAGGACCACGCCGAGCAGCATCACCAGCACCGTCGCCACGGCGGTGGACGCCAGCGTCGTCATGGCGTCCGACCACACGCCGGTCGCCACCAGAAGGCCCACGCAGACGGCGGCGGTGGCCCCGGCACGCCATCCGCCGAGCACCGCGCCGAGCGCGACGAGGGCAGCTCCGACGAGCCACCACGGGGAGTCGGTCAGCAGCGTCTGGAACGGATTGAGCAGGCCGTTGGTGAGGGCGTCGCGAAACGCGTTGGTCAGCCCCGACAGGTTGTCCTGGGCCCAGGTGGTCACATCGGCCGCCGTCTTGGCGATTCTGCTGCCGATGCCGCCCTCACCGGGGAACTCGGCCGCCCACAGGTACGTGTGTGACAGGTACACCAGCACTGCCGCCATCACGGCGCCGGCCGCGAGCAGGTGCCGCCGCCACTTGAGGAAGGGACTGTCCGAGCCCCTGGCCGTCTCCGCTCGTGCGCTCGCCGCGGTGGTGACCCGGTCCAGCACGATGGCCATGACGACGATGGCCAGACCGGCGTTGAAGGCCGTGCCGACGTCCAGCGACTGCAGGGCCTGGACGACGGTCTTGCCGAGGCCGGGCGCGTCGATCAGGGCAGCGATGGTCACCATCGCCAGTGCGGCCATGATGGTCTGGTTGACGCCCATCACCACCGTCCGTTTGGACATCGGCAGCAGCACCTTGAGCAGAGCCTGCCGCCGCGTCGCGCCCATCGAGTCCGCCGCCTCGACCGTGGTCTGCGGTACGGAGCGGATGGCGTGCGCGGTGATGCGGATCGCCGGTGGTGCCGCGTAGATGGCGGTGGCGATCGTGGCGGATGCCGGACCGATGAGGAAGAACAGGGTCAGGGGTGCCAGGTAGACGAAGGTCGGCATCGTCTGCATGAAGTCCAGGAACGGCGTCACGACCCGGTTGAACCGGTCCGAGAGTCCGGCCCACACCCCGAGGGGTATCGCGAACAGCAGCGCCACGCACACGGCGGAGAGGGTGAGCGCCAGGGTGTCCATGCTCTCCTGCCACAGGCCCTGGAGCCCCAGGAACGTGAAGCCGGCCACCGTGAGCAGCGCGACCCGCCAGTTGCCCGCGGCCCAGGAGACGTAGCCGGCGATACCGACGACACCGAGCCAGCCGATCTGCGGAACCGGGCGGCCCGCGGCCGGCTGTGAGATCAGCTCCTGGACGAAGGTCACCAGGGAGTCGATGACCAGGCGGATCTCGTTGAAGAAGTAGAGGAAGAGCGGGTTGGAGTTGCGGTTGGCGCCGATGGAGTCGTTGACGTCGTTGAACCACCGGTGCAGATCGGTCAGGTCGGCCGCGGCGAGGGAGAGTGTCTGCCTGCCGCGCAGCACGGCGAAGAGCACCAACCAGACGAGCAGGATCGCGGCCACGACCACGGAGCGGTTGATCCTGCGCACGCGCCGGGCCGGAGCGGGTGGCTCCGCGGCCTGGGTCTTCTCCGGTTTCTCCATCGCGACGGTCATCACGCGTCGCCTTCCTGCCCCGCGACGACCGCGAGGATCTCCTCGTCGCCGACGATGCCGAGCAGCTTGCCGTTCTCGACGACCTTGACCGGCTTCTCGGCCGCGAGCACCGCGCGCGTGGCCTCCTTCACCACGACGTCCGGGCCCAGTTCGGGACCGTCCAGGGGGTCGTCGGGCTCCGCCGGGCGCATGATCCACCGCAGGGTCAGCACGTCGCCGCGGGGCACGTCCCTGACGAAGTCGCGTACGTAGTCGTCGGCGGGGGCGCCGACCAGTTCGTCCCCGGTGCCGCACTGGACCATCCGGCCGTCCCGCATGATGAGGATGCGGTCACCCAGCCGCAGCGCCTCGGAGAGGTCATGGGTGATGAACACCATCGTCTTGCCGACTTCGTGGTGCAGACGGACGACCTCGTTCTGCATGTCCCGGCGGATCAGGGGGTCGAGCGCCGAGAACGGCTCGTCGAAGAGGAGCACGTCCGGGTCGCCGGCCAGGGCGCGGGCGAGACCGACGCGCTGCTGCATTCCGCCGGAGAGCTGGTCGGGGTAGGAGTTCTCGTACCCGGAGAGGCCGACGAGTTCGACGACCTCCAGAGCACGCTTGGTGCGTTCGGCTCTGCTCATGCCGCGGATCTCGAGACCGAACGCCACGTTGTCGACGACCCGGCGGTGCGGCAGCAGCCCGAAGTGCTGGAACACCATGGAGAACTTGCTGCGGCGCAACTCGCGCAGCCGGCTCGTGTCCGCGTCGCGGATGTTCTCGCCCTCGAAGAGGATCTCGCCGGCGGTGGGTTCGATGAGCCGGGTCAGACAGCGCACCAGGGTGGACTTGCCGGAGCCGGACAGGCCCATGACGACGAAGACCTCGCCGGGGGCAACCTCGAAGTGCACGTCGCGCACGGCCGCGGTGCATCCGGTGCGGTCCATCAGTTCGCGGCGGGTGAGGCCGCGCAGTTCCTCGGAGCCCGGTACCTGGTCCGCCTTGGGCCCGAACACCTTCCACAGCTCGCGCACGGAGATGACCGGCGTGGGAACCGGGTCCTGGGGGGTATCGCGCCGCCGCGGCGCCTCGGTCGTTGCTGGGGTCATGTTCGACCTCTTTCGGCGTTCAGCCGCGGAACCAGTGCTGCGGCCGGGGTTGGGTGTTCTGCCAGATGTGTTTGGGCTCCCGGTACTCGGCGAGGCCGGTCGGTCCCAGCTCCCGGCCCACGCCGGAGTGCCCGAACCCACCCCATTCCGCCTGGGGTACATAGGGGTGGTAGTCGTTGATCCACACCGTGCCGTGGCGGAGCCGGCGGGCAACCCGCTGGGCCTTCCCGGCGTCCTGGGTCCAGACGGCGCCGGCGAGTCCGTACTCGGTGTCGTTGGCGATGCGTACCGCGTCGTCCTCGTCGGTGAAGCGCTCCACGGTGAGCACGGGCCCGAAGGACTCCTCGTGCACGACGCGCATGTCCTGACCGCACTCGTCGAGCACGGTGGGCGGGTAGTAGTGGCCATCGGCCAGGGCCGGGTCTTCGGGGCGTGCGCCGCCGCAGCGCAGGACGGCACCTTCGGCGAGTCCGGCGGCGACGTACTCCTCGACCTTCGTCAGGTGCTGTGCGGAGATCAGCGGGCCGGTATCGGCCTGCGGATCGAAGGGGCCGCCCAGGCGGATCCGCCGGGCACGGCGGACCACCTCGTCGACGAACCGGTCGTGCAGCGTGTCCTCGACGATCAGCCGGGCGCCGGCCGAGCAGACCTGCCCGGAATGCAGAAAGACGGCCGTGAGAGCGAAGTCCACGGCCGTCTCGAAGTCGGCGTCGGAGAAGACGACATTGGGGTTCTTGCCGCCGAGTTCCAGGGCGACCTTTTTCACGGTCGCGGCGGCCGTGGCCATGATGCGTCTGCCGGTGTCCAGGCCGCCGGTGAAGGAGACCATGTCGACGGCGGGGTGGTCGGCGAGCGGTGCGCCGACCTCGGGTCCGGTTCCCAGGACGAGGTTGGCGGCTCCGTCCGGGAGCCCGGCCTCCTCGAGCGCTCTCATGAGCAGGATCGAGGTGGAGGGAGTGAGTTCGCTGGGCTTGAGGACGATCGTGTTGCCCGCGAGGAGGGCCGGCGCGACCTTCCAACTCGCCTGGAGCAGAGGGTAGTTCCAGGGGGTGATCAGTCCGCACACGCCGATCGGTTCGTACACGACGCGGCTGACCGCGTCGTCCCGGCCGGTGTCGATGACACGGCCGGCGTCGGTGCCGCCGAGCCCTCCGTAGTAGCGGAGACAGGAGACGACGTCGGCGATGTCGTACTCGCTCTCCACCAGCCGTTTTCCGGTGTCCAGTGATTCGGCGCGGGCGAACGCGTGGGCGTCGCGTTCGAGGATGTCGGCGGTGCGCAGGAGGAGGGCACCGCGCTCGCGCTCGGGGGTACGCGGCCAGGGCCCCTCGTCGAAGGCCCGGCGGGCTGCGGCGATGGCCGCCTCTGCGTCGGGGCGGGTGCCTTCGGACACGGTCACCGAAAGCGTGCCGTCGGCGGGACAGCGGATGTCCCGATGGCCGCCGGCCACCGGATCCCGCCATTTTCCATCCACGAACAGGTCTGCCACGTCGGGAGCCCTTCGAGCGAACCGCGTTGCGCATCGCGCACCGTTTTGCTTGTGGTGGAACACTCTGCGGAAGGCGGGAACCCACGTCAAGGGGTCGGCCCATGACGGTTTCGCCAAGGTGGCAGCCTGGAGAACGCGACGCCCGCAGGCCCGGAACACCTTGTTTCCGGGCCGATCGGCTCTATGAAAACTGCAGGTTACGCGCCCGCGTCGCGGTAGCGGTAGTACGTGGCGGCAGACGGCGACAGCGGCTCCTTGCCGAGGATGAGGTCGGCCGCCTTCTCCGCGATCATCATCACCGGCGCGTAGATGTTGCCGTTGGTGATGTAGGGCATCACCGACGCGTCGACGACCCGCAGGCCCTCCACCCCGTGCACGCGCATGCTGGCGGGGTCGACGACCGCCATCTCGTCGGTGCCCATCTTGCAGGTGCATGACGGATGCAGCGCGGTCTCGCCGTCCTTGGCGACCCAGTCGAGGATCTCCTCGTCGGTCTCGACGGACGGTCCGGGCGAGATCTCCCCGGCGTTGTACGGGGCCATGGCTGGCTGGTTGAGCAGCTTGCGGGCGACCCTGACGGCCTCGACCCACTCGCGGCGGTCCTGCTCGGTGGACAGGTAGTTGAAGCGCAGCGCCGGGTGCTCGGCCGGATCCTTGCTCTTGATCTTCACCGAGCCGATGGCGTCGGAGTACATGGGGCCGACGTGCACCTGGTAGCCGTGTCCGCCCGCGGGCACGGAGCCGTCGTAGCGGACCGCTACGGGCAGGAAGTGGAACATCAGGTTGGGGTAGTCCACGTCCTCGTTGCCGCGGACGAAGCCGCCCGCTTCGAAGTGGTTGGTCGCGGCGGGGCCCGTGCGGAAGAGCCACTGGAGGCCGATGAGGGGGGCGCGCCATTTGGCGAGGTGCGGCTGCATGGAGACTGGCTGCTTGCAGGCGTACTGGATGTACACCTCCAGGTGGTCCTGGAGGTTCTCACCGACACCCGGCAGATCGTGTACGACGTCGATGCCGAGCGCGCGCAGTTCCTCGGCGTTGCCGACGCCGGAGAGTTGCAGAAGCTGCGGGGAGTTGATCGCGCCTCCGCAGAGGATGACCTCGCGGGCACGCACCTGCCGGGGTCTGCCACGGCCGCGCCGGTACTCGACACCGACGGCCCGCTTGCCCTCGAAGAGGACGCGGGTGACCAGGGCGCGCGTGGTGACGGTGAGGTTGGGCCGCTTCCGTACGGGCTTGAGGTACGCCTTCGCGGCGGACAGACGGCGTCCGCGATGGACATTGCGATCGAACCTGGCGAAACCTTCCTGCCGGTAGCCGTTCACGTCGCTGGTGGGAGCGTGACCCGCCTCCTCGGTGGCTTTGAGGAAGCCCTCGAAGAGCGGGCTCGTCCCCGGGCCGCGTTCGAGGACGAGGGGACCGTCGTGGCCGCGGAACTCGTCGTCCGGGTCGGCGGCGAGACAGTTCTCCATCCGCCGGAAGTACGGCAGGCAGTGCGCGTAGTCCCAGGTCTCCATGCCCGGGTCGGCCGCCCAGCGCTCGTAGTCCATGGGGTTGCCACGCTGGAAGATCATGCCGTTGATGCTGCTGGAACCGCCCAGCACCTTGCCTCGGGCGTGGTAGACGCGCCGGCCGCCCATGTGGGGCTCGGGTTCGGACTCGTACTTCCAGTCGTAAAAGCGGCTGCCGATCGGGTAGGTCAGCGCCGCGGGCATGTGGATGAAGACGTCCCAGGGATAGTCGGGCCTGCCCGCCTCCAGGACCAGCACCCTGTTACCCAGGTCCGCGGAGAGCCGGTTGGCCAGTGCGCTGCCGGCCGATCCACCACCGACGATGACGAAGTCGTACTGCAAGTGAGCCATGGGGCCTCGTCTCGCTCGTGCCGTAGAGAATGCGCGGCATGCTAGCGCCGGTATCTCTATGCGCACCAGGTTGCGAACAGCGCAACTTGCGAAGTTCTGCACCAAGCCCGTGACCTGCACAGTGGCGGCTAAGTTTATCGCCCGTATAGTTGCGTTGTGAGCAACTACCATCCAGATACCGAAACGACAAGTGCGCCGACCGGTGGGGTGCAGTCCGTCGACCGCGCCATCACCGTGCTGGAGATCCTGGCCCGGCGCGGCGAGGCCGGCGTCAGCGAGGTGGCTGCCGAGATCGATGTCCACAAGTCCACCGCGTTCCGGCTGCTCGGCGCCTTGGAGGTGCGGGGTCTGGTGGAGCAGGCGGGCGAGCGCGGCAAGTACCGCCTCGGTTTCGGCATCGTCCGTCTCGCCGGCGCGGTCACCGGGCGCATCGACATCACTCAGCAGAGCCGCCCGGTCTGCGAGCGCCTCGCCCAGGAGCTCGGCGAGACCGTGAACCTCGCAGTGAAGCAGGAGCAGTACGCGATCAACCTGTACCAGGTGCGCGGTCCGGGTGCCATCACGGCGTTCAACTGGGTCGGCCAGCTGACTCCGCTGCACGCCACCTCCAGCGGCAAGATCCTGCTGGCGCACATGCCCGCGAAGGAGCGCGCCGCGCTGCTGTCGGAGGCCGGGCTGAAGAAGATGACGCCCCGCACACTGACGGCGAAGACCAAGCTGGAGAAGAACCTCGCCGAGGCTCTTGAACGGGGCTACTCCTGGACCCTGGAGGAGTTCGAGGTAGGGCTGCACGCCATGGCCGCGCCGGTCCGCAACCGGGACGGAGAGGTCATCGCGGCGCTCAGCGCCTCCGGCCCCGCTTACCGTCTCACCGAGGAACGGATGTACGACCTCGCCCCGGTGCTGGTCAAGGGCGCGGACGAGATCAGCCATCGGATGGGCTACCTGGGCTGAGCCCGCCGGGGACCGCCGCTACCGCGGCCGCCCCATGCCCCCAGACGCTCCTGGACGAAGGCATGGAACTCGCCGATGTGATGCTCACTCGGCACGAGAACTCCGGATGGTGATCGCCTAATAGCGGCGGTCCTGGTCCTCGGTGAAGTTCTCGACGATGAGCTTCCAGTTCGCCTTGCCGTCGTAGACGATCCGTCTGCCGACCTCGAGGTGCCACGACACAGTCAGGACAGCGTGGCCGCGAGATGCTTGCGCCAGCGCATGAACAGCCGCGGCTGGTTCATCCCGAGAACGGCGACCGGGTGTCCGGCACGCCGGTAGACGGCCAGGACGTTGCGGTCCTCGGCGGCGCCTTCCTCGATCGTCACGCTGTCGGCGCGGGTCGCGTTGCCCGCGAACTGGATCTTCACGCCGTACTGGTCGGACCAGAAGTACGGCGGCCGGGGTACGCCCGGTTCGGACTCGCCCCAGGACAGCAGCGCGGCCACGGCCGCATCGGGGCGCTCCCGGGCGCCGGTCCAGTGCTCCACGCGGCGGTGGCTGCCCGAGCGCGGGTCGTACCAGGAAGCGCAGTCGCCGACCGCGACCACCCCGGCCAGGCTGGTACGGCCGTCCGCACCGCACTTGACGCCGTCGTCGAGCTCGACGCCGGATCCTTCCAGCCACTCGACGCAGGGACGGGCCCCGACACCCACGACGACGATGTCGGCGGGGACGCTCCGGCCGTCCTCCAGCAGAACGGCGTCGACGCGACTCTCGCCACTCAGCCCCTTGACGCCCACGCCGCACAACAGGCGCACGCCGTGGTCCGCGTGGAGAGCGGAGACGATGCTCCCCATGGTCGCGCCGAGCGGTGCGGCCAGTGGTGCGGGCGCCGCCTCGACGATGGTCACGTCCAGGCCGAGGGCGTAGGCGGTGGAAGCGACCTCGGCGCCGATGAAGCCACCGCCGATCACGACCAGGCGTCCGCCCCGGGCCAGTTCGTCCCGCAGAGCGCGGGCGTCGTCCAGTGTGCGCAGGGTGTGCACACCGGCCAGTCCGTCCATGCCGGGCAGGGTCCGGGCGGCGGCGCCGGTGGCGATGACGATGCCGTCGGCCCTCACCTCCCGGCCGTCGGTGAGCCGCACGGCGCGGGGCGTGGTGTCGAGTCCGGCGGCGCGGGCTCCGAGCAGCCACTCCGCTTGCAGGTCCTCGTCGTCCGGTTCCAGTGCGAGATCGGCTTCGCCGACTCCACCGGCCAGGAACTCCTTGGAGAGGGGCGGCCTGTCGTACGGGCGGTGGAGTTCGTCGCCGATCACGACGAGCCGTCCGTCGTACCCCTGCTTGCGCAACGAGCGCGCCGCCGACAGACCGGCCAGCGACGCGCCCACCACGGCCACCGTCCTCACGCGACGCCCCCGGCGAGCCGGGCGGCGAGGCAGGGAGGCAGGTTCGGGGCTGCCGTGGACAGCCGTACGTAGATCATGCCGTCCTCGATGAAGACCTCGTGCGTGCGCACCGGGAGCTTGGCCGGCGGGGCGTCGACGGCTCCGGTCTTGAGGTTGAACTTCGAGGCGTGCAGCGGGCATTCGACCTCGCATCCCTCCAGCCAGCCGTCGGCGAGCGAGGCGTCCTGGTGGGTGCATGTGTCGTCGATGGCGAAGAGTTCGCCGTCGTCGGTGTGGAACACCGAGACCGGCGGGTCGATGTCGAGCCGGTGGGCCTCGCCTCGGGGGAGATCCACGAGACGGCACGCGGGAATCATCATGACACCTCGGGTGCGTATAGCGAAACGGATTGCGGTGAACGCAACGCCAGTTTGGAGGCGCCCGCAAACCCTTGTCAAGGAGTTCAGAGGGCGACCGACGGCCATATTTTTCGTTGCGCCATACGAAACGACCTGCGTTATAGGAAACGCAGGTCAGGGCGGGGAACCCGTCAGAACCGGGCCTACGGCAGTAACGTCGCCGCGGGTTCGAGACCCCAGCGGGCGGCCACTCGCACCGCGTCGGCCGTCGAAGCGACGTCGTGGACGCGCACGCACCGGGCGTCGGGGCTGTGACCGGCCGGGGTCGCGCTCGGCACTCGCTCGTTGCGAGGAACCGAGCGCGTTCGGCCACACCGGCCGGGCGGGACGGCGTTCGTTCACCAGCCGCGGGCGGCCCACTCCTCCAGGTGCGGGGCTTCCGCCTCGATGGTGGTCGTGTCGCCGTGTCCGGTGTAGACCACCGTCGCGCCGGGGAGCGTCAGGAGCCGGTCACCGATCGAGGTGATGATCGTCCCGAAGTCGCTGTACGAACGTCCGGTCGCGCCGGGCCCGCCCGCGAACAGGGTGTCACCGCTGAACAGTGCCCCCAGGTCGGGCGCGTACAGGCACACGGCCCCGGGCGCGTGTCCGGGCGTATGGAGGACACGCAGTCCGATCCCCGCCACGACGATCTCGTCGCCGTCGGCGAGCGGGCGGTCCGGCCGGCGGCTCGGGTGGACCGCCTTCCACAGCACCTGGTCGTCGGGGTGCAGCAGGACGGGTGCGCCCGTGGCGAGAGCGACATCCGGCGCCGCGCGCACATGGTCGTCGTGGGCGTGGGTGCACACGACGGCCGACAGGCGCCTGTCACCGACGACCTCCAGGACGGCGTCGGAATCGTGTGCCGCGTCGATGACGACCACCTCGTCGTCGTCACCGATGATCCAGACGTTGTTGTCGACGTCCCAGGTACCGCCGTCGAGGCTGAAGGTGCCGCTCGTGACGAGGTGTTCGATGCGCGGTACGCCGGCCATCACAGCACCACCACGGAGCGCAGCACATCGCCGCCGTGCATCTTCTCGAAGGCCTCCTCCACGTCACCGAGTCCGATGGTCTCGGAGACGAACGCGTCCAGGTCGAACCGGCCTCCCAGGTACAGGTCGACGAGGGCCGGGAAGTCACGCGAGGGCAGACAGTCGCCGTACCAGCTGGACTTCAGCGAGCCGCCGCGCCCGAAGACGTCGAGCAGCGGCAGCTCCACCTTCATCTCCGGGGTGGGCACACCGACCAGCACGACCGTGCCGGCCAAGTCCCGGGCGTAGAAGGCCTGCTGGTAGGTCTCGGGACGGCCGACCGCCTCGACGACGACGTCCGCGCCGAAACCTCCGGTGAGTTCGCGCACCGCCTCCACGACGTCGCCCTTCGAGCCGTCGACGGTGTGGGTGGCCCCCATGGCCATGGCTCGGTCCAGTTTGCGCTGGTCGATGTCGACGGCGATGACCTTGCTCGCGCCGGCGAGCAGTGCTCCCGCGACGGCGGCCATTCCGACGCCGCCGCAGCCGATGACGGCGACAGAGTCCCCTCGTCCGACGGCGCCGGTGTTCACGGCGGCGCCGAAGCCCGCCATGACGCCGCAGCCGAGCAGACCGGCTGCCGCCGCCGAGGCCGCCGGGTCCACCTTGGTGCACTGTCCGGCCGCGACCAGTGTCTTCTCCGCGAAGGCGCCGATGCCTAGGGCGGGCGAGAGCGGGGTGCCGTCGAGCAGCGTCATCGGCTGCGTCGCGTTATGGGTGGCGAAGCAGTACCAGGGCTTGCCCTTGCTGCATGCCCGGCACTGGCCGCACACGGCCCGCCAGTTGAGGATGACGAAGTCACCGGGCTCGACGCCGGTGACTCCCTCCCCGACCGCCTCGACGCGACCGGCCGCCTCGTGTCCCAGCAGGAAGGGGAATTCGTCGTTGATCCCGCCCTCGCGGTAGTGGAGGTCGGTATGACAGACACCGCACGCCTCGACCTTGACCAGGGCCTCACCCGGACCGGGATCGGGGACGACGATCGTCTCGACGGAAACCGGTGCGCCCTTCTTCCGGGCGACGACGGCACGAACCTCGTGAGCCATGAGCTGCTCCTCAGACGGGAATCACGCGCGTGCGCGTTGCCTCATTCGATACACGCACCGCTATACGCAACCGAGGATCGGGGAGGAGAACACCGAGGGTCAAGGGGTCGGCGGGAACCGGACCGGCCCGGCCGGACCCGTCGGGCGGAAGATGCCTGCTCCCTGATTCCGCCGAGTCGCGCTCTTGGCGGTTCACCCGGTCCGGCCGGCTCAGCCCGCGGGCTGCGAGTCCGACACGACCTCGGCCGGCCGCACACCGGGGCCCGGCCGCGACTCCGGCTCGCGGACGGCGTCGGCCTCGGCCTCGGCCTCGGCAGGGCTCACCTGCTTACGCACCGGCTTCGGCCCTTCCGTCGGCTCGGCGCGCAGCGCCTTCACCAGGGAGACGCACAAACCGACCATCACGAAGAGGAACGGGAACGCGGCGATGATCGCCACCTGTTTGACCGCCTCCAGACCACCCGCCATCAGCAGCACAGCCGCGACCAGACCGGTCAGCGCTCCCCAGAGGATCACGACGAGGCGCCCGGGGCTCATGCTGCCCCGGCAGGAGAGCATGCCCAGCACCACGGAGGCGGCGTCGGCGCCGCTGACGAAGAAGAGGCCGACCAGCACGATGACCAGGACCGAGGTGATGGAGAACCAGGGCAGGTGCTGCAGGGTGGCGAACAGGCCCGCCTCCTCGCCCTGGGCGACCGCCGAGGCCAGATCGGCGCCGTGCATCTCCTGATTGAGCGCGGTACCGCCGAGGATCGCGAACCATACGACACTCACCAGGCTCGGCGCGATGATCACGCCCACGATGAACTCCCGGATGGTCCGGCCGCGGGAGATGCGCGCGATGAAGGTCCCGACGAACGGCGTCCAGGAGATCCACCACGCCCAGTAGAAGACCGTCCAGCCCGAGAGCCACTCGCCACCGCCGAAGGCACCCGTCGTGAAGCTCATCTTCGGAAGCGAGGCCAGATAGCCGCCCAGCGCCTCGGTCTGGCTCTCCAGGATGAACACCGTGGGACCCGCGACGAAGACGAACAGCAGCAGCACGGCGGCCAGGATCATGTTGCCGTTGCTCAGCCACTGGATGCCTCGGTGCACGCCGGAGAGGGCGGAGAGCACGAACAGGACGGTGAGGACGCGATGATCGAGACGGCCAGCGTGGTGGAGTCGGGGACGCCCCAGAGTTCCTTCAGCCCCCTGTTGACCTGCAGGGCGCCGAGTCCGAGGGAGACGGCGGAACCGAAGAGGGTGGCGAAGATCGCCAGAATGTCGATGGACTTGCCGAGCGGCCCGTCCACCAGATCGCCGAGCAGCGGACGGAAGGCGGAGCTGATCAGACTGTTGCCGCTCTTGCGGAATCCGAAGTAGGCGAGCGCCAGGCCTGCGACGGCGTACATCGCCCAAGGATGGATCGCCCAGTGGAAGTACGAGTACTCCAGCGCCAGGCGGGCCGCGTCCTCGCTGCCCGCCTTCGCGGAGCCCGGCGGCGGGCTGGACATATGCATGATCGGTTCGCTCGCCCCGTAGAACATCAGGCCGATGCCCATACCGGCGCTGAACATCATCGCCACCCATGAGGCCGTGCTGAACTCCGGTCGCTCACCGTCCCGCCCGAGCCGGATGGAGCCGAACCGGCTGAACGCGAGGACCGCCGCCAGCAGCACGAACCCGGAACTCGTCAGGATGAAGAGCCAGCCGAAGCTGTCGATGATCCGGTTCAGAGTGGTCTCGGCGACGGAGGCGAGATTGTCGGTGAAGAACACTCCCCAGGCCACGAAGAGGGCGGACAGCGTGACGGATACATAGAGGACAGCCGGATCCACCCGCGCGAGGGCCGATGTCGACTTCTTCGTCGTCGCGGTACTCATCCGAAGCCTTCCGACGGGGAACGGGGGCGGCGGGTCTGCGTCAGCATCCCTGCGACGGCACACACCCGGCGGTGCACAACACGCAACCGAGCGCTCGATGTGCAACACAGTTCCTGTCACGCACCGGTGCGTCAACCCCCCGTACACCGACCGTTCTCGCCGGGTGTTCACCTCAGACCAGCGGCCACGGGCCCGGCTCCGGCCACGGAAACGCCGTGACCGGAGCCCCAGGATCAGCTGCCGTGGAAGCCGGCGACCGCCGCTAGTTCCGGTAGCGGAACACGATCCGGCCGCGCGTCAGGTCGTACGGCGGGAGCTCCACCAGCACCCGGTCTTCCAGCATGATCTTGATGTAGTTCTTGCGGATCTTCCCGCTGATGTGCGCGAGCACCTGATGGCCGTTCTCGAGCTCCACGGTGAACATGGCGCTGCGCAGGCACTCGACGACCTTGCCCTCGACTTCGATGACGTTCTTGTTCTTCGTCATCGCACCAGCTCCAGGTTGCTGCTCAGCGGCCGGGCGCCGATGCCCTCGAACAGCGCCGAGGCCGCTTGGTTGGACTCGTCGACCTCGGTCCAGGCCGCGGCCACCCCCGAGCGGTGCAGCGTCCCCAGCGCGTGGGCCAGCAGCGCCCGCGCGATGCCGCGGCGCTGCTCTGCGGCCCGGACCGCGAGCAGCCCGATGCGCGGCCGTTTCGCCCTCACCACCCGGATCAGGCCCAGGTAGCGGTCCGGTGCCGCGGCCACCGCGTACTTCGACGGGTCGACGATGGTGTCGCCCTCGGGGCGGGGAATCACCTCCGCGGGCATCGACTGCCACCCGACGGTCGCCTCGACCTCGTCACGGATCGCGCGGTCCACCGCCCGCAGCAGAGTCTCGTCAGCCCGGCAGGCGGGCACGATCGTGACCCCCGCGGGCGGCTGGACCGCTTCGAGTCCTGTGACCCGCGGATCGGTCGGCACGACGTACTCCCACTCGCGGCGCCGGATCGTGAAACCGGCCCGCCGCCAGCCGGCCGTCAGTTCGGCGTCGGCTTCGTCGACCACCGTGTACAACGGCGCCGGCAGTTCCGCCGGCATCGCCTCGGCGAGCCGGTCGAAAGCGGCGCTGTGCCAGGCGTCGATGCTGACGAACAAGCGTCCGTCGGGCCGGTGTATCGCATGCCCGCGGCCGACCACCAGGTCGTCATCCAGTGCGTGCCATTGCCTGTCCGCGACACGCGTGATCACCACGGCGTTCTCGCTCAGGCCGGATGTGAAAGGCTTTGTGTTCATCGGAGTCCCCTTCCAGGAGAGCCTCGATCTCAGGCGCTCCTGGCGACACCGAACGTCAGCCGCCGGACCGTGACGGGTTGAGGGAGCACCCACGGGTAACTGTGTTCACGGGGGCTCACCTCCCTACGACGACTTCACGGTCCGCCATGAAATTAGCAGCGGGACGCCGCCTCGCTCCAATCATTTCCTGGACACAAAGGAAAGCGCCTATGCCCGGTCCCTCCACAGCGGACGACGGTCCGGGCACCAGCCGCAGCACTTCGGCCACCATCCCGCCGAACATCCTGCGCTATCTCGCCCTGGTCGCGGACGAGTGCGGCGTCGACCTGCAGCCGGAGCTGGCGGGTGTCGGACTCGACGAGTCGGTGATGCGCTCCGCCGCCCTGCGTGTCTCCTACCGGCAGGGCAGCACCGTCATCCGCAGTGCCGTGGAGCTCACGGGCGACCCGCACCTCGGCCTGCGCGTGGGTGCGGCGCAGCATCTGACGGCATGGGGGCTGCTCGGCTTCGCGCTGCTGGCCGCGGAGACGCTGCGAGACGCCATCGAGACCGGAGTGCGCTTTCAGAACCTGTCCGGGGCCATGATGGTGTGGTCGTCCGCCGAGGAGGACACCGGCTATGTGCTGCGGGCCGCGACGCCCGACCCCGCGCTCGACCCGACCGTCGCGGTGTTCCTGACGGAAGAGGCCTTCTCCAGCGTCGTCACGCTGACCCGCCTGAGCGCCGGGGCCGAATTCGCCCCGCGGAGAGTCGAGTTCGCCTTCCCCGCGCCGCAAGACCCTTCTCTGTTCGCCGAACTGTTCCACTGCCCCGTGCGATTCGCCGCCGCCGAGAACCGCATGGTGTTCCCCCCGGCCTGGGCCGGCCACCCGATGCCTGGCCGTGACCCGGTCACCTACGCCTCCACCCTCCAACTGCTGGAGGAGCAGATGGCGTCACGCCGACATCAGCAGGATTTGCTGGAGGTGCTGGAGATCTCCATCGCGCAGAGCCTTCCCGACGTGCCCTCCTTCGGGGAACAAGCTCGCCGGCACACCTCCAGCGAACGGACGCTCCGCCGTCGTCTCGCCGAGTGCGGTACGACGTACGAGGCCATCGTCGACGGAGTGAGACGCGAGCGCGTCGAACAGCTTCTGCGCCGACCGGAGCTGACTCTGCGAGACATTGCCCGCCGGGCGGGCTTCTCCGATGTACGAGCGCTCAGACGCGCCGTGCACCGCTGGCACGGGGTGGCCCCCCGCCGACTGCGTGTGCCGGAGGGGCAACCCGACGACTGAAGCGGGGTCAGCGCGTACGGCCCCAGACCGTCTTCGCCGCGGTCGCGACTCCGTCCGGGCCGACGGCCGTCACGGTCGGGATCAGCTCTCCGGTCGCCGGGTTGACGACAAGCATTGCCTGGGCTGATTTCGTGCCCGTCCCGCTCACGACGACGCCTACACGAGTTCCCAGCGGCCGTCGATCCGGCGGGCCAGCCCTCTGCGCCGCAGATCCTCCAGATAGTGGGCCATCCCCCGTTCGCCCCGCTTGCGGAACAACGGGAACAGCCGCGGCAGCAGGTTCGGCGCCAGCATCGCCAGTCGCACCCGGCGCGACTCTCCGGGCCGGACATAGGCTTCGAGCCGCGGCTTGTCCAGCAGGCTCACCACCGCGTCCACCACGTCGGACGGCTGCTGAGGCGGGTCCTGGAACTGCATGGCGTTCCCGCCGTCCACCGCTTCCTGGCGCAGCAACACCTTGGATCCGCCGCGAGCGGGTCCGCGTCGGTGTCACGCCGGACCGATGACCTTCTTGCGCATGTGCGCGTAGACCACCGACGTCCGTACGTCGGCCAGTTCCGGGCGCTTCGTCAGCTTGTCCAGGACCACTGCGTGCAGATGGTCGGTGTCACGGACGGCGACGTGCACGAGGAAGTCGTCGGTCCCGGTGAGAACGAAGACCGAGATGACCTCGGGCATTGCCTCGAGGAAGGTCTGGAAGGCCTCGATCGCCGCACGGGTCGGCGGGCGGATCCGTACAGCGATCATCGCCTGCAGTCCGCGGCCGATCGCCGCGAGGTCCGCCTCCGCGTGAAATCCCGTCAGGATGCCGCTCCTGCGCAGCGCCCGGATTCGTTCCAGACACGTGGACGGGGCGATACCGAGTTCCTGGGCCATCTCCCGGTTGGTGCGCCGACCGTCCTCCTGGAGCATCCTCACCAACGCCGAATCTAGTTCGTCCATGCTTGCCTCATCCCGCTGGATTCCGAAGTTAATTCGGACTATTCGCATCAAGTTCGATGGTCTTGTTAGCCTCCAGCCTAATTCACTGACGTTCGTTCGGTCACAGTGTGGTCGGCGACGGTAGGCAGCGAAGGGGCGCTTGGTATGCGACAACGGGGACCCACGGTGGGGGCGGTGTGTGCGGTCATGGCGGCCGCGCTGTTCTGGAGCAGTTCGTACGCGGTGACCAAGAAGGTGCTGGAGGATGTCGGCCCGCTCAGCATCGGCGCCATCAGGTTCACGCTCGCGGCGCTGCTGCTCAGCGTGATGGTACGGCTGAGCCGACACCGTCCGGCCCGTCCGGCCCCGCGGCAGCGGCGGCAGCTCTATCTGAGCGGGTTCCTCGGCATCACCGTGTACTTCACCCTGGAGAACGTCGGTGTCGACCTCTCCACGGCATCCGACGCGTCGCTGATCGTGGCCACGTACCCACTGATGACGATGCTGGTGGAACTGGTTGTCTTCCGCAGCCGGATGCCGCTGCTGAGGGTGACGGGCGTGCTGCTGGCCACCGTCGGCGCCTTCCTCGTCGTACGCAACGGGGCCGAGGTCGGCGGCAGTTCGCGCTGGCTTGGGGACATCCTGCTGCTGCTCGGCGGGCTGGCCTGGGCCGGCTACAACGTGCTCGGCAAGCGCGCGAGCGCCGGCCAGGACGCCGTGAGCGTCACCTACTACCAGACCCTGGCGGGCGCGGCCGGCTTCCTGCTCGCGTCCCTGCCGGAGGCCGACGACTGGCGGATGCCGGGGGCGACTGCCTCATCGCTGCTGGTCTATCTGGCCGTGGCGTGCTCGGTCGGCGGCTTCCTGCTCTACAACTACGGCCTGCGCAGGATGGCTTCGAGCGTCGCGGTCAACATCCTCAACATGGTCCCCGTCTTCGGTGTCATCGGCGCCGTCGTGATCAACGGGGAGTCCATCCGGCTCACCCAGGTGACGGGCGGCGTGATCATCATCGTCGGGGTGGCGCTGGGCATGATCGAGCGGGGACAGGGAGCCACGGCGGATCCGGTCGCGAGGGGAGGCGAGCCTTCCGGGACTGCGAGCACTCGGAATGCGGTGGAGAATCGGCCTAAGCCTGACGAGCCCGAAACGGCTGTACCGACCGCGTATGGAGTGATCGACGGGCGCGGGTAGCCTACGGTGCAAGAGGTGGGCTCCGTCGATGACTTGCCTACGAGCCTTGGCCCTTGCCGGGGGTGACCGGGAAGGAAACCTCGTCGCGGTCCGTGGCGTCGGTGATCCACCATCTGTTTCCGCCGAGAAGGGCCAGTTCTGCGCGGCCGTCGGCGTCCCAGTCGTGGACGGCGAAGAGCGTGCCGTCGACGGGGCCGTCGTCACCCGGCACGGAGCGCTTGGTGGCGCGCCAGGGCTTCGAGGCGAGCCCGTGCTGGGAGCCGCCCCGCAGCACCTCGATCCGCGCGTCCCCTGTCTCCTTCTTCTTGGTGAGCTGTACGGCCAGGTCGTCGCAGCCATCGCCGTTGAAGTCTCCGGCGGCGAGCCTGGTGCCGAAGCCTTCCTTGAAGTCGCCGCCCTCCATGGTGACCCACTCCCCCGGCTCCTTCCCGTAGCGGACGCTGACCTGGCCGCGCTGGTGGGGTGTGTCGATCTCGTCGTAGCTGTCGACGAAGCTCCGGCCGATGGCGACGTCCTGCCGCCCGTCGCCGTCGAAGTCGCCGAAGACGACGTTCTCGCCCTCCGGCAGCCGCTCGGGCTCCTTGCTCAGGCCGCCGGAGGTTCGGGCGCCGCCGGTGAACAGCAGGGGCGGATCCCACGGGGAGTCGTAGAGCGCGAGATCGGTGGCGCGGTCGTCGTTGGCGTCCCCGGCGACAAGCATGGGTGACGCGCCCTCGTGGACCGGGCTGGGGATCTCCACGGTCCGGGTGGGAGCGCCGGAGCGCTTGAACGGGCCCTTGAGGACGACCAGTTCCTGATCCTCGTTGGAGAACCTGAAGGCCGCGAGGTCGGTGTGGCCGTCCCCGTCGAAGTCGCCGGCGATCGGCGCGGTGTCGTATCCGCTGCCCGGCAGTGGGACGCGCCCGTGCGGTCCGCCGGCCTGCGGGCCTTTGGGTCCTCCCCACAGGACCTGGGCGGCGCCGCTGACGACGAGGTCGGCGTGGCCGTCCTCATCCAGGTCGGCGACCGTGGGCTGCCACGGGTCGTCGCCCGTCTGGACGTCGTCCGGCAGACCGAGGTCGTCGTGGGTGAGGACGGTCGTGCGGTCGTGGTCAGGACCGTGCTCGGAGCCGGGCACTACGGTCACGTCGAAGTTCTCCGCCGTGTCGGAGATCTCGTGCACCAGATCAGCGAAGCCGTCCCCGTCGAGGTCGGGGGCCGCAGGCGTGTCCTCGCGCGCCGAATCGGCCGGTCGGCAGGGGCTGTTGGGCACCGAGCGCGCGCCGTCGGACGGGAGAAGGACGAGGCACGCCACCACGGCCACCACCACGAGGGTGGCCGGCACGGCGTGCCACAAGCGCAGGTGGCGGAAGAACGGATTGCCTGCCGTCGGAAGGTGCATCAACCCACTTCACGGGCGTGGACACGACCCGCACAAGGAAGCTGATCATTTTGTTACGGGGGTGATGCACAGCGGCCCTGTCCCCGTTCCGGCCCATAGGTAGGTACGGCGGTGAGCCAAGGCTTCTTCCGCGGCGCAGGAAACGCTGACGACAAGGTGCGCTGGGGGATGACGCTTGAGCATTAAGGTGCCCAAATCACGAACTGCACTGCTTTCACCGCATGGTGTCAGGCGGAAGTACATGCAGCCCCAACTCGCGGTACACGGTTTCC
Source organism: Streptomyces sp. NPDC055506 (assembly GCF_053643595.1). Taxonomy (NCBI): domain Bacteria; kingdom Bacillati; phylum Actinomycetota; class Actinomycetes; order Kitasatosporales; family Streptomycetaceae; genus Streptomyces; species Streptomyces sp. NPDC055506. The sequence goes on from NZ_JBSHKH010000140.1 coordinate 20,480, forward strand.
GGGCGCCTGGATGACACTCGCCAGGCCAGGTCCTCGAAATAGCGCATGGGTTGCCGATGATGTTCTTGGCGCTCCAGGTAGACGTAGGGGGCCAGCAGGTTCCACGCTCGCAGCAGACTCCCGCCGTACGCGCCGATGATCAGGGATTCGTCCACCAGGCCATGCGCCACCAGCTTGCCGAGGTCGTTGTAGAACAGACCGACACGCTGGATGTACCGCCTGCTCTCCTCCGGGAGTTGCTGATAGGCGACAGGCTGTGGGTGTTCGACTGCCAGCCGGTACAGCACGTACTCAACTGCTTCGAGGTAGTCGTCGCCTCGTGTGTCCCGAAACCCTTCCAGGATCATCGCCAACACCGTTGATTTCCGAGATGACCTGAGCTGACTCCACGCCAACCACGCTGATGTGACCAGCGCGATCACTGAAACCAGCAACGTCACAAGGTTCAGGTTCATCGTCCCCCACTTCTGTCGACGCGCGCTGCCGGCACAGTGCACCGCGCGGCCCTGGAAGGACATACCCGCGCTGCCCACCGTGACGGCCGCTCCGTGCGCCCCGGCCTGAGGCGTACAGGCGGAAACGTTGACGACCTGCGCACCGCTCCCGCAAGGTCCGTGCCTGGCTCGCCGATCCCCCGACCGGATCGAGCTGCACTTCCTGTGGCCGTACTCGCCGGAGCCGAACCTCGACGAGCTGGTCAACGCCGACCTACTTCGGCGGCCCGGACGTCCGCTGCATCCTTGAATAGAACCGATTGAGTTTCAGGTCCGGATGAAGCGCGCCGGTTCGCCCGCGCCGGGT